>SPBQ01000248.1 GCA_004525875.1 Myxococcales bacterium | reverse complement strand
GCTGGGCCCTCACTGACTCCGGTTCCTTCCTGGTTGACGAGTTCGGCGACGACGCGGTCGCCGTGGCAAAGCTCAACGAGCCGTTCTACCGCGCCGACATTCCCGCCCGGACCTACGACCGGCTGGCGCTCGCCTACACGTCACCGCAGCACGACGAGCGCCTCGCCGCGGCCTGGCAGCTTTACCAGACACAGCTCGTCGACCCGACCTCGGCGCTCTCCGAGCTGCGCGAAGGCGATCCGGTAGCCGCAGCGTTGCTCACCGAGACGGCCACGCTCCACGACCGCGCCGCCGGGCAACTGCGCGTGATCCGCGCGCGGAGCGGACACGGAAAAGTGAGCGAGGAGATTCGCCACGATCGCGCCAGCGAGCTCGGGCGTCGCACCATCGGCGAGCTCGGCAAGATCGACTACGCCACGCGTGCACTGCTGTTCAAGGACGTCAGCCGAGTGAAGAAGCCGACCGCGCATCTCATCCGGTTCTCGCGCGCGCAGAAGAAGCAGATCCACCAACTTCTCGAGCCCGGCGACGTCCTGCTGACCTACACGGCCGGCTACATCAGCGATGTCTTCATTCCCGGCGTGTTCAAGCACGCGATCACCTACGTCGGCACGCCGCAAGAGCGCACCTCGCTCGGCTCGCTCGCCGAGCGCATTCCGCAGGTCGCGCGCCCCGAGGCGGCGCGCGTCGAGGCGAACCTCGCGGTCGCGACACTGGCCGACGGCAGCCGCGCCGACCTCATCGAGGCCGTCGCCGAGGGCGTCAAGTTCAGCAACCTCGACCACATCCTCGATACTCACGTCAATCGGATCGTCGCCTTACGACCCGTGCTCGACGCAGAACAACGCGCGGAGTTCGTCGCGGGCGTCTTCTCGCTGGTCGGCGAATCGTACGATTTCCGTTTCGACTTCGCGGATGCCTCCCGACAGGTCTGCACCGAGGTCATCTATCGCGCGCTCGCCGGCAAGGGCGCAATCCAGTTCAAGCTCGTCGAGCGCGCCGGCCATCCGACGCTGAGCGCCGACGACATCGTGCGCTACAACCTCGACACGGGCGGGGCGCACTTCGAGATCGTGTTCTACGCCGAGGAGGATCCCGATGCCGACGACCATCGTGCGAAGATCTGGACGGGCACGGACGCCGGGCGGCGTCTGGCGGCGCGCATGGAGGAGGCGAGCACGTCACACGGGACGGCTAGCGCGCCCGCCGGTGCCGCGGCGTCCCCGTGAGGTAGTAAAGCACCTTGCGCGGGAGTCCGACCGGTAACGGGTCGCATTCCGGCAGCATCCACATAAACGGATCGTCCACCTCGATGTGACCGTACCGTTCGAGCGGCTCGAGACAGCCACCGGCCTCGAGCAGGGATGCGACGACCGTACGGGCCGCGGGCTCGAGCGTCTCGTAGCAGGTCTGCAGCCGCTCCCTGCAGAACGCGCGAAACGGCGAGACGGGCATCGCGCCGTAGCGCACTCCTTCGATCTCGAAGTCGAAGCGCTTCTCGCCCGCCGCAACCGCGCGCGCGTTCTCGGCGAGGTAGGGAAGATACGTCGCAGCGATCGTGCGCAGCAGCGGCAGCCAGTCCTCGGGAAGCGTGCCGGGCCCCGCCGCCCACTGCGGCGCGGCACACTCGAGCGCCGCACCGTTCCACATCCTGGCCACCCATTCGTATACGGCGGGCGCGCGCTCGAGCATGATCCGCCGCGGAGTCGGATCGAGACCGAAGTGGCGAAACATCGAGGCGAAGTAACCGAAGTCGGCCAGGCACGGTCGGTCACCGAGCAGGAACGGACGCGTCGCGAAGATCGCCTGCAAGTGACGAAGCTCCCGCGTGTAGATCTCCTCGACGTGACGGCGTGTGGCACCGGTGGTCCCCTCGCCCGGCACGTAGGTGGCGTACTGCCGCGCCGCGATCTGTAGTCGCGCGAGCCAGCGCGGCCGCAGGAAAAGGAACTCCTCCGTGAACCGTCGCGCGTTCATCCAGCGGTCCGGCGCATAGTGCCAGCGGTAGTGCATCGCCGGCGGCCACATCCATTCGTCGGCGTAATCCTCCACGAGGCGGACGAAGAAAGCCTGGACGGGGTCGTCGGGCAGCACCGGGGGGTCGGGATGCCGCGGCTCGAGCCACTCGATGATCGAGGTCGTGTCGCGCATCCACTTGCCGTCGGGACGCTCGAGGACCGGAACTTCCATGAGCCCGGTCCGCGGCAGGATGCGGTCGGCCAGCTGCCACCAAGAGACATACACCTCGCGGACGGGGATCCGTTTGTATCGCAGGTACGCCTGCAGCTTGCCGCTGTAGTACGAGGCGTCGAGATAGTAGAGCGTGTACGGTCGTTCGGTCACGGAGTGCTCGGTCGTGGACGCTAGTCCACGGTACGCGCCGAGACCATCCTCGGGCGCCTCGCTCGTGCACCGCGGTCCGCCTGGCACTGATCCGACATCCACGATAGGTGTCGACGCCGTTCATTCCCGGAGGCAACGACATGGATCTTCAGGGCAAGGCCGCCATCGTGACCGGGGGGGGCGTCGGCACCGGCCGCGCCGTCGTCCTCGACCTGGCACGCCGCGGTTGCAACGTCGCTGTCAACTACTCTCGCTCGAAGATCGAGGCCGAGCAGACCGCGCACGACGCCTCCGAGCTCGGCGTCCGCACCCTCTGCGTCCAGGCCGACGTGCGTGACGACACGGCCGTGCGCGCGATGACCGACGAGATCGGGTCCACGTTCGGACGGCTCGACGTCCTGGTCAACAACGCCGGCGTGACCCGCCACATCGAACACGCCGACCTCGAGAGCGCCGACGACGAAGCGTGGAGCTTCATCTTCGACACCAACGTGCGCGGCACGTTCTCGTGCACACGCGCCGCGGCGCCCCGGCTGCGCGCGGACGGCGGCGGGACGATCGTCAACGTTTCGAGCATCGCCGGCGTCTACGCGATCGGCAGTTCCATCCCGTACTGCGCCTCCAAGGCGGCGATCAACAACATGACCGTATCGCTCGCACGCGCGCTGGCGCCCGACGTTCGCGTCAACGCGGTCGCGCCCGGCTTCATCGACACACGTTGGTGGAGTGAGCACGAACACTACGACGCGATCAAGCAGCTCGCCGCCGCGGCCACGCCGCTGGCGGCGGTGTGCACGCCCGAGGACGTCAGCAAGGTCATCGTCGATCTCGCCACATCGGACCTCGTGACGGGCCAGATCCTCGTCATCGACGGCGGCATGGGAATCCGCCGCTGAAGCTCGCTTGACGACCCGACCCGTCCATGCGGAACTGGCCGCGTGGTGGCGTGGTCGAGGTGGAGAGCGGGCACTCGCGGGGCCGTGGCTGCGGCCGTGCTGGCGGCGACGGCCGCAGTACCGCACGCGCAGGAACCCGTCGGGCTCGCCGATGTTCGGTGGCTCGACGGCCACGTCACCAGCGCCCTCTCCGAGCTCCCCGTAGCCCGAGCGAGCGTGACGATCACGGCGCGCGTGCTTCGAACGCGTACCGACGGAGCCCTCTCGCTCGCGCCGCTCTCCGCGTCGAGCGATCCGGTCGCGTCCGCGATGACCGACCCCGACGGCCGCTTCCATCTCGCGGTACCACTGACGAGCGACTCGCTCTACGTGAAGGTTGACGTATCCGCGCCCGGCTACCGACCGGCCGCCAACACACTCGTGCGTCTCGACGCGAACGATTCGGTGTCGTTCACGCTGGTTCCCCTCGACCTCGATGCCGAGAGCAAGCAGCGACTACAGTCCAAGCACACACGTGCGAAGGCCCGCTCGTACGGCGAGCTACAGACGACGATCGGTCCGCGCGTGTATACCCGCAGCGGCGCACCGCCGACGCCGTCAACGACCCCGGCCGGATCCGAGTACCCGGTGCCCGACGAGGTCTTCGTCGTCCAGCTGCCCGGCTCGATGTTCACCGGCTTCATGGACTTCGACGAGTACATCGCGGGCGTCGTCGCGGCCGAGATGGGCGATACCTTCCCGTTCGAAGCTCTCAAGGTGCAGGCCGTGGCCTCGCGCACGTACGCGCTAGACCGGTTCGAACGATCCGGCACCGCCAGCGGCGGACAAGCGTACACCGCCTTCTTCTCCGAGCTCGGCGAGAGCCACACGGCCGCCCGCAACACGACTGGCGGCGTGTTGATCCACGACGACGCGCCGCCGACCGCTTTCTTCTCCGCGCGGTGCAACGGCGATCTCACGCTCGACAGCGAGGATGGCCTCTCCTGCGTCCCGAACGGCTGCGGCAACCCGTGTACGGTCGGCGGGCTGCTGCCCGGTGCGGACCCCCTGCCCTACGTGCGCAGCCGTCCGTGCAGCGGCCACGTCAGCTGCTCGCTCACGACCGAGCCCTGCTGCTCCGTCTTCGCCGACGATCGCACACAGAACATCTTCGGCCACGGGGTCGGAATGTGTCAGCGCGGCGCTCAGGAGTTCGCGTGCCGTGACGGTATCGGCTTCACCGATATCCTCACCGGTTTCTACACCGACGTCGTCATCGTGAACCGACCCGGCGTAGCACCGTCCGCCCGCGTGGTCACCACCAGTAGCCTCAACGCACGGGCCGAGCCCTGCGCCGCCAACCGCGTCGTGGTCGCGGCAAACACGCCCGGCACCGTCATGGACGGCCCGCGCATCGAACACTGCCCGCAGCTCGGTTCCTGCGCCGGCGCCGGCG
>SPBQ01000244.1 GCA_004525875.1 Myxococcales bacterium | reverse complement strand
TTCACCGATGAGCAGATGCAGCTTGCCGAGCAGGTCCGGCGCTTCGTGGATGCCGAGTGCCCGCTCGATCGCGTCCGCGAGCTGATCGATGCCGACGTCGCGTATGACCCCGCGCTATGGTCGAGGATTGCAGGGCTCGGCTGGACGGCGCTGATCGTTCCCGAGGCCCACGGTGGTCTCGGGCTGCGATGGGAGGATCTCGTCGTGGTAGCCGAGGAGCTCGGACGCGGCCTGTTTCCGTCGCCGTTTCTTTCCAACGCGGTCGCGGCCCGCACCCTCTCGCGCATGGGAGACGAAAAGCAGAAGAGCCGCTGGCTTCCCGATATCGCGGCCGGGACGCTGATCGCGACGCTCGCCGTCGTCGAGCGGGGCGACGTGCTCGGCGAGAGCGGCGTCGAGCTCGCGGCGTGCGCCGCCGGTGGCCGCGTCACGCTCTCGGGAGAGAAGATGTTCGTGCCGGACGGAGCCTCGGCGGGCCTTGTTCTGGTCGCCGCGCGTGAGGGCGCGGGCACGAGCCTGTTCGCGGTATCCACGAACGCTCCGGGTGTCACCGTCGAGCCGCTCAAGCTGACCGACCCGACGCAGGCGGCCGCGCGCGTCGTGCTCGACGACGTGAGCGTCTCCGGGGCCGAACGCCTCGGCAGCGCCGGTGGCGCGTGGCCGGAGATCGCGTGTGCACTTGACGCGCTGACGGTCGCGGCCAGCGCGGCGATGGTCGGAGCGGCCGATGCGGCCGTAGCTCTGGCGACCGAGTACGCGGGTGTCCGCAAGCAGTTCGGCGAGATCATCGGGAAGTTCCAGGGCGTCAAGCACGCGCTTGCCGAGATTCATGTCGACGTCGAGTCGGCTCGCTCGCTCGCGTACTACGCCTCGTGGGCGGTGGACAATCTCGAGAGCCCGCAGGAGATCGCGCGCTCGGTATCGATGGCCAAGGCCGCGGCGTCGGAGGCGCTGGATCGCGCGGGCGAAGAATGCGTGCAGATCCACGGCGCCATCGGTTACACGTGGGAGTGCGACGCGCACCTTTTCTACAAGCGTGGTCGATACAGTCGTAACAATCTGGGCTCGCCCGAGCGTCACTTCGAACGCGTGCTGGCTTCGCAGGGACTCTGACGATGGATTTCTCGTTCACTCCCGAAGAGGAAGCGTTTCGCGCCGAGGTTCGCGCGTTCCTCGCCGAACACAACCCCAACCGTAGCGGTGCCGGTGAGTCCGGCGACATCGAGAGCGCGATGGACCGGCTCCCCAGGCTCATGGCGTGGAACCAGTCGCTGTTCGAGCGCGGCTGGGTCGGCTTCTCGTGGCCGAGGGAGCACGGCGGTGGCGGTGGCGGACTCATCGAGCAGATGATCCTCAAGGAAGAGGTCGGCAAGGCGCGCGCGCCGATGCTCGGCATTTCGTTCATGGGCCTGGCATGGGTTGGCCCGTCGATCATTCAGTACGGAACCGCGGATCAGAAGGAACGATTCATCCGGCCGATCCTCGAGGCCAAGGAGCACTGGTGCACGGGCTACTCCGAGCCCGGGGCGGGTAGCGACCTGGCCTCGTTGCAGTGTCGCGCCGATCGTGACGGCGACGAGTACGTCGTCACCGGCCAGAAGATCTGGACGTCGCTGGCACAGTGGGCCCAGTGGATGATCCTGCTCGTGCGCACCGACTTCGACGCGCCCAAGCACAAGGGGATCACTTGCCTGCTCGTGCCGATGGACAGCCCGGGCATGACGGTCAATCCCATCAAGACGATGAACGGCGAGACGCCGTTCTGCGAAGTGTTCTTCGACAGCGTCCGCGTGCCGGTCGCGAACCGGCTCGGCGAGGAGGGGCAGGGCTGGGATGTCACGAAGACGGCCCTCGCGCACGAGCGTAGCTCGATCGCCGAGGTGACGAGCCTCATGCACCATCTCGAGGATCTGAAGAGTCTTGCGTCCCGATGCCGCGTCGAGGGACGCCCCTCGATCGAGAGCCCGTCGATTCGCCAGCGGCTCGCGCGGCTCGAGACGACGATCGAAGCGATGCGTCTGAACGGTCTGCGCTTCCTCACGCGTCAGTTGCGCGGTGAGCCCGTGGGCGCGCAGACGTCGGTCAACAAGCTGCTTCGCGCCCGTGCCGAGATCGAGATCGGCAAGCTTGCCTGCGACATCGAGGGATCCTACGGGCTGCTGTCGCAGGGCTCGCCGGGCGCGGTCGAGCGCGGGAAATGGCAGCGACACATGCTCTCGTGGCCATCGACGGTGATCGGCGGCGGAACCCCCAACATTCAGAAGAACGTCATTGCGGAACGCATACTTGGGCTTCCTCACGACATCTGAACGCACATCTCGGCTGACGGGATATGCACACTGTGTGTTGAGACCTGCCTTGCCTCACGGGACCGGCGCCTCTACGCTCCGCGCCCGTGGGGACCACCTTGTACTCGACGGCGTACTGCCCGTACGGGTGGAGCGCTCGCATCGTGCTGTACGAGAAAGGCGTGCTGTTCGACACGTTCGAGGTCGATCTGAAGAATCAGCAACCCGAGTTCCTGGCGGTCTCACCCCGGGCGCGCGTACCGGTGTTCGTCGACGGCAAGACCCAGATCGTCGACGCGCTGGTAATCAACGAATACATCGAGGAGACCTACCCCGAGCCCAATCTGCTGGGCGCCACGCCTGCGGAACGAGCCGCGGTGCGCTCGACCGTGATCGATCACGACTGGATTCGGTCTCAGCCGCTCGCGCGCGTGATGGCGATGCTGCTGCATCGCCCGGAGCTGCGCGAGGAAGAGGGGATGCATCGTCACCTAGGCAGCTGGTACCGCTACCTCGACCGGCTCGAGCGGCATTTCGCATCCGACGCCTGGCGCGTGCTGGGTCGCTACACGCTGGCCGATGTATCGATCTACACGACGGTCGCGATCAGCCGTGGCTTCGGGATGCAGGTCGGCGAGCGTCCGGCGCTGTCAGCGTGCATGAGGCGCATGAGCCGGCGAGAGCCCGTACGTCGCGCCGCTCCGGAGCGCCTGCCGGCAGCAGTCTGAAGCCCGCGCCGCGGCGAGCCCCCACCGCCGGCCCGTTCTCTTCTTCCGTCCCGATCCACATTCATGCTGCGGGCTGCGCGTGCCCACCCGCCCAACCGAGCGGCCGGTCGACGCGGGTTCGGCTCGGCTGAGCCCGCAGGGCTGTTTCAAGGAGCAACGATCATGGCCGATGCATACATACTCGACGCCGTCCGGACTCCGCGCTGCAAGGGCAAGTCCTCGGGCCGCCTGCACGAGGTCCATCCCCAGGAGCTGCTCGCGACTTGTCTCAAGGCGCTTCCTGATCGTATCGATTTCGACCCAAAGCAGGTCGAGGACGTGGTTGCCGGTTGCGTGAGCGAGGTCGGCGAGCAGGCCGGTCCCATGGGTCGCCAGGCGGCGCTGGCCGCGGGATGGCCGACCGAGGTAACGGGCGTATCGCTCAATCGCTACTGCGGCTCAGGACAGCAGGCCGTGAACTTCGCGCTCATGGGCGCAGCGTCGGGATTCCAGGACCTCGTGATCGGCGGCGGCGTGGAGAGCATGTCGCGCGTACCGATGGGTGCTGACAAGGGCGGGCTCGATGGGCACAACCCACACCTGCGCGAGCAGTACCCGCTGGTCCCGCAGGGCATCTCGGCCGATCTGATCGCGGCCAGCGAGGGCTTCACGCGCGAGGCCTGCGACGCGTTCGCTTACTCGAGCCAGATGAAGTGCAAGCAGGCGATGGTGGAAAACCGATTCGCGAAGAGCGTGGTCCCGGTGAAGGATCTGAACGGTAACGTCGTGCTCACCACCGACGAGTTCCCACGGCCGCAGACGACGCTGGAGGGTCTCGGCGAGCTCAAGCCGTCGTTCGAGCAGATGGGCGAGTATGTGCAGAAGGGGGACGAGCTGAGCTTCGATCAGAAGGCGATGTCCGTTTACCCGCACGTCAAAGCGATCCCACACGTCCATACCCCCGGCAACTCCAGTGGCATCGTCGACGGCGCGTCCGCAGTCCTGGTGGCCTCGGAGAAGTATGTGAGAGAGCACCCGAGCGCGAAGCCACGCGCGCGGGTTCGCTCGATGGCCACGGCCGGTGACGAGCCGGTGATCATGCTGACGGCGCCGGCGCCGTCAGCCAAGATCGCGCTCGACAAGGCCGGCATGACCTGGGGCGACATCGATCTGTTCGAGGTGAACGAGGCGTTTGCTGCGGTGGTGCTCAAATTTCTGAAGGAGAGTGGCGTCGACCCGGACAAGGTCAATGTCAACGGCGGCGCGATAGCGCTGGGGCATCCGCTCGGTGCCACCGGCGGGATGCTCATCGGCACCGCACTCGACGAGCTCGAGCGGCGCGACCTCAACACCGCACCCATCACGATGTGCATCGGCGGTGGGATGGGAATCGCCACGGTGCTGGAAAGAGTCTGAGCGCAACCGTGAGCCCGGTCGATCTATCGAGGCTTTCTGCCGCGCTGAGGCCGGCAGCTTGCCTCGTGGGTCAGCCGGGTCGGACGATGTATCCGGCTCGCGGGAAGTGCATGTGCAGCGTGCCGAGATCGGCGGCCTCACGGCGGATGACGATCTCCTGCGTGTCGGCGGAGACGACCTCACCGCGCACGACGTCGGTAGGGAGGTCGTCGGCGGAGATCGCCACGCTCGTACTGGGGGCGACATCCGTGCCGCCGCTTCCCGAATCGGCGGGCTCGGAGTCCCGCGCCACGGCCAGCGCATCGGCCGCCCCGCTCTCGACGGCGT
>SPBQ01000447.1 GCA_004525875.1 Myxococcales bacterium | reverse complement strand
GACGTCGACGTCACCGCGTGCTATCACGCCGATGGCGGCGCGTGCGTCGAACCTCGGCAGCAGCAGCAGCGTGCCACCCACCAGCAGCGTTCCGTACAGTCCGAGCGCCAGGCCGTGGAAGTGATGCGCCGGCAACATGTGGAGGACGCGCTCGCCGGACGTTCGCTGCCAGATCTTCGCCAGCGTGTCGAGATTCGATCTCAGATTGGCGTGCGTGAGCGGGACGTTCTTGGGCATGCCCGTCGTGCCCGATGTGTAAAGGACAACGGCCTCGTGCTGGTCGTCGACCCCGACGACCTCGATCCCGTCGGCGTCGTACACGCTCGGTGCGAGCGCGAAGGGCGGATGCAGGCCGGCGGCCGGCTCCGTCGCCACCCACCATGGCCGCTTCAGGGCCTCGGCCGCTTCGACGTGACGGACGGCGAACTCCGGCTCGGTCACCACCAGCTTCGGCTGCGAATCGAGCAGCAGCGTCATGATCTCGCTCGACGTCAACGACGAGTTGAGTGGCACGACGGCAATTGCTGCGGAGAGAGCCGCGAGGTGGAGCGCCGGAAGATCGAGATCGCGCGCCGGACACAGCGCCACGTGGTCGCCGGGTTCGAGACCCGCGCTCCGCAATCGCGCGCTCCAGAGGGAGGTGTGTGCGTGTAGCTCGCGCCGCGAGTGACGCGCGACCTCGTTGCCGTCCGTGTCGAGGACGACGACGGCTGCGCGCTCGGGCTCATCGCCGAGGCGTGCGAGGTTCGTCGCGGCGAGATTCATCTTGCCGTGCCTGCTCGAAGTGTGGTTGGATTCGCCGCGCTGGCGGGATGTTTGCGGACTGGGAGGGTCGGCGGGTTCGGTCATTGCGGTCGAGCGATCTTCCTCTCTGTTATTGATCGGGCTTCCATCGTGTCACCAAGCGTTCCTGGACGATGTTGGCCGGCGACTTGTGCTCGGCCAGCTCCGGGTGGGGCGCGCGTAGCTCACCGATGCGTGCGATGGCATCCTTGCCCACCGCGATGCCGTGCCTCGCCAGGTAGCAGCCGATGACGGTTCCGGTGCGTCCGTGGCCGTCGGAGCAGTGGACGAACGTCGGGCTGTTGCGGCCGTCGATCTCCGCATCGATGGCGTCGAGGATGATCTCCATCTCCTGCGGCGCGGGAGTCTGCGAATCCTCGATCGCGTGGCGCTGGATCTCGACAATCTCGTTGCGTTGCTCGGCCAGTCGCTCGAGCCGGTCCTCGTAGGGCGCGAACAGCTCGCCGTTCTCGTGCTAGAGCACCTCTTCTTCCATTACGAGGTTGATCACCGAATGAATCCCTGCGTCGAGAAGCGCGTTGAGGCGCGCGTTCATCTTCTCCGGATCGGTGTCGCCCGGGTAAGCGCCGGCGAGCAGCTCACCGGGGATGACCCAGTAGGTAGCCGGATGTGGGACAGGCGGATCGTCGTTCACAGGAATAAGCGTTGAGCTAGAGGGGGAAGTTGCCGTTCGTACTTGAGTGTTACGACGCCTGCCGCCTACGTCAAGGAGATTGCCTGAGCCCCGATCGGGCAGTATGGAAAACCCGCGATTTCTGCACACCCGTTGGCCGCAGCGAGCGCCAGGTCCCTGCCGCGCGTGCGGAATACCGGGACGGGACGGGGGCCGATCCGATGCCGACGCGCCGCGTGCTCATAAAGAACGGCCACGTCCTCACGATGGATGGGGTGCTTGGGGACCTGTCCGGCGGCGACGTGCTGATCGAGGGCGGCGGCATCGCCGACGTCGCCCGCGACATCCCCTTGACCGATTGTGAGATCGTCGACGCCGCCGGCACGATCGTCCTGCCCGGTTTCGTCGACACCCACCGACATACCTGGCAGACGCAGCTTCGCGGTATCGCCGCCGACTGGACGCTGCTCGATTACGTCGCGTGCATGCGGTTGTGTTACAGCGCGGGATACACGGCCGAGGACGCGTGGCTCGGTAACAACGCCGGCGCGCTCGAGGCGCTCGCCTCGGGCATCACGTCGCTCGTCGACCACAGTCATATCGTCAACACACCCGAGCATGCCGACGCCGTTCTCGACGGGCTCGAGCAGAGCGGGATCCGCGCTGTCTACTGTTACGGAATGTTCGGCAATCCCGTCCGCGAGCCAGGCAAACCCACGGCGGTGTCCGGCTTCGACACGCCGCCATGGCACTTCGACGATGCGCGCCGTCTGCGCGCCACCCGGCTGTCCTCGGACGACGGCCTCGTGCGCATGGGCATCGCGATGAACGAGGTGGAGTCGTTCCCGACCGAGGTCGCCGCTGCCGAGATCCGGCTCGCACGCGAGCTCGGCATCGGGCGCCTCAGCTGTCACGTCGCGATGGGCGCGCACAGTCGCGACGCGCGACTCGTCGAGCGACTCGGTGTGGCCGGGCTGCTAGGGCCCGACCTGCTCTTTGTCCACGGCGCAGCGCTCACCGATCGCGAGCTCGATCTCATCGCCGAATCGGGCGCCTCGGTGTCGGTAACGCCGGAGACCGGGGTACAGATGGGCATGGGCCACCCCGTCACCGGACGCGTTCTCGGCGCCGGCGCGTGCACGTCGCTTGGCATCGACATCGTGTCGAACTACAGCGGGGACATGTTCTCGCAGATGCGGCTCGGTCTGCAGATCGAACGCTTCCGGCGAAACGCCGAGCTGGACTCCCGCGGGCTGGCGCCGCGTCGTTTACAGTTCACGGTACGCGATATCCTGCGCATCGCCACGCTCGACGGCGCGCGCGCGGCCGGTCTCGACGACCGCGTCGGCAGCTTGCGACCGGGCAAACAGGCCGACGTCATCCTGATCCGTACCGACGCTCTCAATATGGCGCCCGTCAACGATCGGGTCGGTTCGGTCGTGCTGTGCGCGAACGCGTCGAACGTCGATTCGGTGTTCGTTGCCGGTCGGGCCATCAAGCGCGACGGCCGCATGCTCGACGTCGATCTGCCGCGGCTCGTCTCGAGGCTCGAAGCGTCGCGCGACCGGATCGTCGCCGCGGCG
>SPBQ01000302.1 GCA_004525875.1 Myxococcales bacterium | reverse complement strand
CGTCCGGGATACGGGTGGACTTCCTGCATCACGAACATATACGAGATAATACCTATCACTGCAGCGAGTACCAGGCCTATGCCAAATTGTGACATCTGCTCAAATATTTGTTAATATTGAGAAATTCTATAACATCCGATGATTCTCACAGAGGAGTGTGAGAATCCAAACTTGCCTTCCATCCGAAGGCTCGGTAGATAAGATGTAAGGCATTCGTTATGCTCGCGCCGAGGAGAGATCGCAATGACCCCTAACCCTGTCGATCCCGAAGCGGGCACGAAGCCGGACGCCGACCGGGGCAGCGGCAGCACGGAAGATACCAAGCCCAACCGATGGACCCGCCTGCCGAGTCGGGCCGTGTTCGACGGCTGCGTCGCGCTCGCACAGCGAAAGTCGATGGATGAGATAGCAGCCGCGATTTCCGCATCCCTCGACAAGCCCGTGCACAGAACGCAGGTCAATAGAGTCATCGCCGAAGCGGTACGCCGCGGCTACCTGCAGCTGACGGCGCCCGCCGACAAGACACTCGCCGACCGCATCCGCGACCGCTTCAACAACCCTCGAGCCGCCGAGAACAGCAGCAAACCGAAAATCGTGAAGGTCGTCGAGCAGAGCTATGAAATCTCTCTCGAGCACGTCGCGGCGGTAGCAGCCGAGACGGCGATGGAGGTTGTTCGCGAGCACTACGAGCGCAAGAACCCGCGCGACGTGAACGGCCTACCGCGCACGGCCAAGCCCGAGCCGGTCCACATCGGCTTCGGGGCCGGGAGCACGATGACGATGGTCGCCCGCTACCTCGCCGATCGCGTACGTGCCGAGGTCGACCCTCCCCAGCTGCACATCCATTCACTCACTGCAGGGTTTCGCGTGGAGGATCCTCAGACTTCCCCCAACTCCTTCTGCAACTTCTACCGTGAAGTCCCGGGGATGTCGTACACCGGCCTGTTCGTGCCGCCGTACGCCGTGGACCTCGCCTGGCAGCAGACGCGCAAGGAGGGGCCGGGCATTCAGGAGTCGTTCAAACAGCGGTCCGAGATCGACATCGTCATCACCTCGCTGGCTTCCGTGAACGACGACCACGGCGAGCTCAATCGGTTCATGAAGATGTACGCCGAGCTCACCAATGAGACGGGAGCGAAACTGGAGGAGGCGGCGCGTGTCGGAGATGTGATGTACCGGCCCTACAATGACACTCGCCCGATCCGGTTCGACAAGGAGATGCGGGCGGCCACGCTCTTCGAGCTCGACGAGCTGGTGGAGTTCGCCCACCGCGACGATACGGCCGTGATTCTCGTGGCCGGGCCGTGCGGCTCGCCGACCTGCCGGAGACACCGAGGCGCCGCCCTCTTCCCTCTGCTTGAGGCACCGGCCCTCGACGTGTGGACCCATCTGGTCACCGATGACATCACGGCGCGCTACTGCGTCCAGATGCGGTAGCCGCCGAGCCCGACCACGCTCCCTGCGGGCCCGTTGCTGACCCCCGCGCCTTCACCTGCTAGGCTCTACGAATCGCCGCAGGCGCGCACACGCGCCGCGCGGCAGGCCGGTGGCGGTGGAGGTGTTGTATGCGGCGGGTCGGTCTCGCCCCCGAGGCAGCCGGTAGGCTGCTCGGGGCTCTTTTTTCATCTCTGGTATCGGAGCGAAGCGGCGCGGCGCGGCTCGGTCGCCTGCCGGTTCGATCGCTCCTCGTCCTGCTACTGGTATTGCCGGCGTGCGCCCCGGTTGCAGCGCCCATCACCGCATCTGCGCCAGCGCCGATCGCAGCATCCATCGTAGCCCCCGAGGCCTCGCCGCGCGGACCCGCGGCGTCCACCCGCACCCATGACACCGAGCAAGACACCATCACCATCGCGGCCTTCAACATCCAGGTGTTCGGCCGGTCGAAGCGCGAGAAGACCGAGGTGATGGAGGTACTCACGTCGTTTGCAGGCGAGGTCGACGTCCTTCTCGTCCAGGAGATCCGCGACTCCTCGGAGCTGACAGCCGGCTTCTTCCTCGAGGCGATCAACAACAGCGCCGATCGCGAGTATGCAATGTACGAGGGACCGCGGCTCGGACGTACCAGCAGCAAGGAACAGTACGCCGTCTACTACGCAACCGACCGCGCGCGCCTGATCGACGCCTACACGCTTGCCGACCCCGACGACGCGTTCGAACGGGAGCCCGTCGTCGCCACCTTCCGATCCGGCAACTTCGACTTCTCTGTCGTCGGCTGCCACATAAAGCCCGACGACGCCGAGCGTGAGCTGCGCGCCCTGTCGGCGGCGGTTGACGAGATCGTCGCCGCGAACCCGGGTGAGCGCGACGTGATCATCCTCGGTGACCTCAACGCCGACGGATCCTATCTCGACGAGAGCCTACTGACGGAGATCTTCCCGATCGACAGCTACCACGTAGCGATCTCGAACGACGTCGACACGATGACCACCTCCGACAACACCTACGATCGGATCATCCTGCGACGCGAGACGGCGACGCACGAATACATCGCGGCGTCGGCCGAGGTCTTCGAGTTCGATCGTGCGTACGAAATCGAGGACGACAGGCTGGTGCGCTCGGTGTCCGATCACTACCCGGTACTGGCACGGTTCCGGACGTCGGCATCCGACGACGACGGCAGCTGAGGCCGCACACGATCTCTCCCGCCGGTCTGTTCGCCGCGGCGACGCTATCGCTCGCGGCCACCATCCTCGTGGCGCTCGGCTCGCGCGCCTACCTGGTGCCGTTGCCGCTGTCAGCGTACGCGGCGATGTCGATCGTCACGTTCGTCGCCTACGGGGTGGACAAGAGCAGGGCCCGGCGCGGGCGCTGGCGGATTCCGGAGGCCACCCTGCACCTCCTCGACGCGGCGTGCGGCTGGCCCGGTGGTCTGGCCGCCCAGCGGTTCTTCCGGCACAAGGTGCGAAAGACGAGCTTCCAGATCTCATTCTGGGCCATCGTCGCGATCCACGTGGCGTTCTGGTCGTGGCGGTTGCTGCCGGCGTGGTGAAGGTGGGCGACCGTCCGCAAGAAGAGCGACTCTCGTTCCGACTGGCACATCCAGACGAGAGGGGGCCGGACGGCCGCCATGCCGGGACACCTGGAACAGCTTCGCCTGACGCACAGCAGTATTCGTGCCAGGGAACCGCGGTTCGGGAACCTGCCGGAGCACGTCCTCGTGCGCGTCGGCTAGCTTACACTCGTTCGCAGCAGCGGGACCGCGGGCTGGGATTTTCCCGAGCACGCGACAGCCGCCTGATGTCGCCATCGCTTAACAAATCCCCTGCCCCACCCAACAATACGCGGATGGCGATCACGAGCATCAGCGCGGTCACGTTCGCGGTGCGCGACATGGGCCGCTCCATCGAGTTTTACCAGAAGCTCGGATTCGTGCTGAGCTACGATTCCGCAACCGCCTCGTTTTCGACGATGCGTGCCGACGAGGCCTACGTGAACCTCGTCCTCAAGGTCGACTACGAGGAACGCTGGTGGGGCCGGACGATCTTTCGCGTGGACCACGCCGACGAGGAGTACGCTCGAGCCCTTGCTGCCGGTCTCAAGGTCGATCCGCCGCGCGACGCGCCGTGGGGTGAGCGCTACTTCCACATTCGCGACCCCGACGGCCACGAGCTGAGCTTCGCCCAGATCATCCAGCAGCAATCGTGAGATGCGTGAGCTGACGGTTCGCGGCGTCCTGCTCGCAGAAGGGATCGCCAACGCCATCGTGCTCACGGCGAAGACCGCGGTCGGCCTGAGCACCGGCTCGATCGCCGTGCTCGGTGATGCCGTCCACTCGCTAACCGACATCGCCAATAACTGCGTTGCGTTCGTGGTGGCCGGACGCTCGATCGAGCCGCCCGACGTCGAGCACCCTTACGGACACCGCAAGTTTGAATCGCTGGCTGTCTTCGGGCTGGCTACACTGCTCACGGTGATCGCGGTCGAGCTGGCGATCCGTGCGGTCGGCCGGATCGGCGAGCCGGTCGACCTCAGCCGCTGGGGCCTCGCGATGATGCTCGCCGTGCTCGCCGTCAACGTCGGCGTCGCGACGTGGGAGCGGTGGTGGGCGCGCCGGCTCGACTCGGATCTGCTACGTGCCGACGCCATGCACACGCTCGGCGACGTGTTCACCACCGTGGCGGTGATCATAGGCTGGCAGCTCGCAGCAAGAGGCCACGCCTGGCTCGACGCCGCGTTCGCGCTGCTCATGGCGGGCCTCG
>SPBQ01000084.1 GCA_004525875.1 Myxococcales bacterium | reverse complement strand
CCGGCTGGATCTCGCTCTTCGACGGTTTCGATGCCCCCTGCGACGTACCGACCGATCTCTCGGGCTGTACGAGCGGTATCCGGGACCTGACGCTCGTCGACGACACGACGACGCGCCGAATCGACAACATCATGCTCGTACCGGCGGCGGTGCCGGCATTCTCGCCGCCGATCTCCGAGGCCAGCGAAACGGGCCCGACCGTCCGATTCGCGGGTGCACCCCGGATCGATCCGAACCCCGAGTGCCATTTCGAGCCACGCATCGCATGCGCGGCAGATGGCGATTGCCCGATCGGGGCAGAGTGCAACCGCAACGACTTCTGTCGGCGAACGACGCCGATCTCGTGCACGATCGACGCCGACTGTGCGGGTGACATCGGACCGGAGGCCTGCCGGACCACACTGTGGGTGTCCGACCACGTGGGCGTGCGGTCGGCCATCGAGCTTACGCGCCTCCCATGAGGGAAAATCCCGCCTTGACGGTTCTCAGCGGAAGTTCTTAGACTGCGCGAGTCGCGCCTTTCAGGCAGGGGGATTCCAGAATGAAGCCAGCAAGTATCCTGACCGCAGCTCTCGTGTCGCTCACCGTCACCACCGCGCCCGCCGTGGCGGGCGGCACGAAGTTTCAGACCAACATCGTGCCGGCGAACTCCGAGCTGACGATCGAGATCAATCCGACGCTCAGCGAGAAGGGGCAGGTCAAGATCACCGGCAAGGGCGTGTTCCAGGCCAAGCTCGACGGCGTGACGGACGCGGCGGGCGCGCTCGTCACGACCGACGGATCCTACAATGACAAGACGGCTCCTACGCTCACCGGTGACGAGTACATGGTAGTGATCGGCGGGACGTTCGTCGCGCTCGGCGTCGACTTTCGGTTCGATCTGCCCATCGAGCTCAAGGGCGGCAAGGGGAAGGCGAAGATCGACGCGGCGAGCCTGTTCACCCTCATCCGCCCCGAGGTTCTCCGCACCACGCAGCAGACCACTATCAATGTCTTCGGACCGATCGGCGTGGACGCGGTTGCCGGCTGCCTGACGATACTGGATAGGACACCCGAGACCAAGGGTGGATTCACCGTGGATCCTGAACCTAACCTTTGCGAGGCCGGCATTCGGATCGGCGTCGGCGGTATCGAGCTGGCTCCCTGACGATCTCGAGTCGGCACGCGCACGCTACACGCGCGTGCAATCAGATCCACCGCTCGCGATCCTGCCAGTCCGGATCGCGGAGCCACCGCTTGTACAGCTTGCCGTTGGGATCACACGGCATGGCGTCGACGATGTCGACCGTGCGCGGTCGATTGTAATGCGCCAGGTGCTCGCGACAGTAGGTGAGCAACGCCTCCGCGAGACGGTCGCGGTCGTCCTCGGGTAGCGGCTCGATGACGGCCTTGACCTGCTTGCCCCACTCATCGTCCGGCACGCCGAACACCGCGGCGTCGGCCACACGTGGGTGCTGGAGCAGGACCCCTCTCGATCTCGGCCGGGTAGATGTTGGCCCCAGCCGAGATGATCATGTCGATCTTGCGATCGCTGAGATAGAGGTAGCCCTCGGCGTCGAGGTAGCCGACGTCGCCGACGGTGAAAAAATCACCTCGCCGGCCGGCGCGTGTCTTGTCGGGATCCATCGGCGGAAGCTCTCGATGACGCGTCGGTATGCCTCTCGTCGGCGAAGAACGCCATCGTACCGCTGTCCTCGAGGATGTGTAAGCCATCTCGGAGTCGGTGAGCCGTGTGTTGAGTGGTGTGACGTGCCAGCCGGCTTGCATGGCGGCCAGCAACAGGTCGAACACGGTTGGCCCGTTCGGCAATGCCATGACGATTGCGTCGCATGCGCGGACGCCGCGGGCGTGCGGCCCGTGCACCACGCGATTGGCGCCGGCCAGCAGGTCTCCGGCCGTGTGGCGGGTTCCGTTCGTGTCCACGACCGCGACTCGATCGGGGTCGTGGACTGCCGATCTCCAGAATCCGGGGAAGTCCATGCTGCGCCCCGTGCCGGTCGCGACTGTGAGCCTACGGCGGTGGTGCGGTGAGACGTCACCTCAGCGCCGGCGCCGCCATGTAGAAACCGTGTCGTGCGTGCGTCAAACTCGAAGACACCGGTCGCCGCGCCATCTCGTGACTCGACGTCTCTATATTCTCGTTCTCGTGCTCGCATGGCCCTCCCAGGCCGTTGCCGGGAACCGGGCGTTGCCCGCCTCGGAAGACGGCGCCGGTGGGGTGCGCTCGGAGCGGGCCGTGGCACTCTGTGAATCATCGCAATGGGGCCACGCCTACCGCGCGGGCTGCGTTGACATGTGTACGATCATCACGATGCCGTCGCTCGAGGGCTCGGGCGTGGACACCGAAGCAGCGTTTGCCGGGGCACGCGAGCGTTGCGGCGAGCATTGCTACGACTTCTGCACGGCGCAGATGGATCGTCTGGAGCGGGCGCGGACAGCCGGTCCGAAAGAAGAGGAGGTCCCGCCATCACCGACACCCGGGCGGGATGCGCACGGAGGCTAGAGCGAATCGAGCAGTCTCTGTAGGATGGCCTTGCCCTCTGGCCACGGTCCGTGTCCCGAATCCACGTTGATGTGTCCGGCCGCCTCGACCGTCACTAGCTCGGCGCCCCAGGACTCGGCGAACTCGCGGGCGCGCGCGGCCGTGACATACGGATCGTCACTGCTCGCGACCACGATCGTCGGACACTCGAGGCGCGCGCAAGGCATGGGACTGAACGCGGCGAGTTCCGGGTACCAGTCGGCGACGATCTCGACGTCGGCCGGCGACACCAGCAGCGCCGCGGCCGCCGCTCTCGACTCCCGGCCGGCGAGGTGGGCGACGGTCGCGCAGCCGAGGCTGTGTGCGATGAGGACGGGGGGCTGGTCGCAGGCCGCGATCTCTACGGTGAGCTTCGCCAGCCAGTCCTCGAGCTCTGGGTTGTCCCAGTCGCGTTGCTCCACGCGCCTGATCGCCGGAGTCTGTTCTTCCCAGAGCGTCTGCCAGTGCCCAGGGCCGGACCCTCCATGGCCCGGCAGCATCAGCAGCGTGCGGTTCGCCATAGCCGGGTGCTCTATCGCGACGCCGCCCGCAGGGAAACACGCCTGTGCGAGCGCTCAGTCGAGCGCACGCAGTGCGAAGTCGTAGACCTGCATGCGTGCGACCAGGGGCCCGAGCGTATGCTCGGCGGCCGCGCGATGTTCGGGGTGAGCGAGGTAGTCCGCCAGCGCGC
The DNA here is from genome assembly GCA_004525875.1 of Myxococcales bacterium. Next base: position 5,012 of record SPBQ01000084.1, on the reverse strand, counting down.
CGGCGTTTGCGAACGTGAACACGAGCGCAAGGTCGTAGCTCGAATCGACGATCGACCGGTCGCTCGGCAGCGGATCGCCGATGCGCAGCGCCTTTACACCGGGCAGCCTGGCGAGTTCGATGGATACTTCGACGATACGGTCGACGTGAAGACGGCTGCCGGGCTCGTCGAGCCAGAGCAGTACGACGTGCTCGACCGAGCCGGTGCCCCAGCCGTCTACCCTATCACCGGCTTCGCCGCCGCGGTTGCACGTGCAGAGCGCGAGTACGAGCCAGATACTGACGAGTGCGTGAGCCGTGCGCGCGGGTAGCTGCAAGGAGGCCCTCCGGTGAGCCTCAGGCCGGCGAGAACGCGGCGCCGCCGTCGATCTTGAGTACCGCCCCCGTGGTGTAGCTCGACGCGTCGCTGGCCAGGTAGAGGGCCGCCCCAACGATCTCTCGCGGCTCGCCGCCGCGCTGTAGCGGGATGGTCCTGCGCGCGAGCTCAGCGAACGCCTCGGGATCCCAGGCTTTCGAGATGTCGGTGAGGAACGGGCCTGGCATGATCGCGTTGACTCTCACCTTCGGCGCGAAGGTGCGTGCAAGCCCGATGGTCAGCGTGTTGAGGCCGGCCTTGGCCACGCCGTACGGAACCTCCTGCGCTGTCGGCTGCACGGCTGCGATGCTGCTGACGTTGATGATGGATCCGCCCTCGCCCTCGGCCATTCGCGTTCCCATCAGCGAGCCGAGGCGGAAAGGGCCCTTGAGGTTGACCGCCAGGACTTTGTCATAGAGTGCCTCCGTGACCTCGACCAGGGAGGGGTACAAGGGGGACATGCCGGCATTGTTCACGAGCACGTCGACGCGGCCGAAGCGCTCGTAAGCGGTCTCGGTCAGACGGTCGCAGTCCTCCCACTTGCCGGCGTGGAACTCGACGCCGAGTGCCTCACGGCCGGTTCGCTCGGTGACCTCGGCGGCAAGGGCGTGGCACGCATCGAGCTTGCGGCTGGCGATCACGACGTGTGCGCCGGCCTCGGCGAAGGCCAGTACCATCTCCCGTCCCAGGCCGCGGCTACCACCGGTGACGACAGCGATCTTGTCCGTCATGTCGAAGTGTTTCATTCCTACTCCCTGCCGTCATCGTCCGTGCGAAACAAGTCGCGCGGACCGGTGCCGATCCGCGCCTGGTGGCGGGCGCGGCGCCGTTGCCTGAAGTAGAGCGCGTAGGCCAGGCTCGGGGCCATCCAGTTGAAGTTGTCCCAGATCAGGTGACCGTACGGCGCGAGCGGTCGGTAGATGTAGTTCTCGATGAAGTGCGTATCGTAGCGGGGCATCCCAGCCCCGGCACGTAGCCGGTTCTCCAGGTCGGTGAGTGGGCAGGGGTACTGCAGGAACGGAATCGAGAATGCCCACAACAGGATCGGAACGTGAACCCGGACGAACCACGGCCAGCGAAGGATGAGGAAGGCCCCCAGAAACGGGAACAACGTGACGGCGAAGTGCAGCGCAACCACGCCGAAGACCGCGATCTCGGCAGCGGTCACTGGTTCACTCGAGGTATCGCGCCGCCGCAGCCGACGGTCTCGCCCCGATCCGCCCGCGCCACGCTGTCAACGCGCCGAGGTCGCCGTACCCGCCGATGCCCCACAGGATTGCGATCTCGATCCCGCAGTACGCCGTCACGTCGGCCACCGTGAATCTGTCGCCCGCGACGTAGCTGCTGGTGGCGAGCGTGCGCTCCAGGAGCGAGCAGCACGCCGCCACACGGTCCCTGCACAGGGCGGCCCAGGCCGCGATCTGCACGAAACGGTCGTGGAAGAACGGCTGGGTATGGTGACCGTATTCGACGGCCGGCGTGAATAGCCCGAGCTCGACCCGGCGCAGCCACATCTCCACCAGAGCGCGTTCGGTCGGATTCTCGCCGAATAGCGCAGGTTCCGGGTGCAGCTCCTCCAGGTAGCGGCAGATCGCCGTCGATTCCGACAGTCCACCGCCGTCGTCGAGTTCCAGGATGGGGAGCTGGCCGAGCGGGTTGAGCTCGAGCATGCGTGGTGATCGGTGCTCCCCGGATTCGATGTTCAGCTCGATCACGGGGACGTTGATCCCCTTCTCGTCGATGAACATGAGGACCCGTCTCACGTTCGGTGCGAAACGGTCGACGTAGAGGATCACCTCGGGCGCTCGCCGCTCATTCGTTCGTAGGAGCGAGCGATTTGAAGAAGGGATAGCCAGATCGGGTGTATCCCACGCGGTCGTAGAACGCGTGAGCGGAGACGGCTTCTTTGGGTTCCATGGGGGCCGAATCCTCGCTCTAGCTTCTAACCGAGGTTCGCTCGGGTGCCAACCACCGGGTTTTCAGGCGAGGCTGCCGACATGGTGCTTGCCGGTTAGCGCGTAGGCGGCGCCCGCGACGATCAGCCCGATCACCGAACCGGTGACCGTGTTCCAGAACATTCAAGGCGGACCGCACAGTGGATTGGCGAGTGCGACGAAGCCAAGCGGAAGCATCGTCAGCGCACCGCAGAGCGGACCACGTAGGTACCATCGCGACGGCACGCTCGTAAGGCCCACCCAGAGCCCGATCGAGAGTCGCGCGAAGTAGTAACCCCAGACCAAGACCGTGCCGTCTACGTAGTAGTAGCTCCACTTTTCCGGGATCGGTCCGTGGAACAGCATGGGCGTCCATCCGATGGCGAGGCCGAGGAGGGCACAGGCCACCGGATAGGGCAGGGCTGGGGCGAGGGGGCGCACGGAGTTTCGATGCAAACCGTCGCACGCCCCCACGATCGACACCACCGTTGATCGACGGCGTTGACTCACGTCCGCTGTGAGATAGCCTCCGGCGCGACGCTGCGACCTTGGGGCGCTCGAGTGTCGCGCGCAGGGAGAACATGTCGATGGGTGAGATTCGTTTCGACAGCCGGGTGGCCGTGATCACCGGCGCGGGCGGCGGTCTGGGGCGTACCTACGCGTTGATGATGGCGTCGCGCGGGGCGAGCGTCGTGGTCAACGACCTCGGTGGCAAGGCCGACGGCACGGGGAGCGGCAGCAGCATGGCTGACGCGGTCGTCAAGGAGATCACGGAGGCCGGCGGCAAGGCCGTCGCCAACTACGATTCGGTGAGTACGCCGGAGGGCGGCGAGGGGATCATCCGGTCGGCGCTCGACACGTTCGGCAAGGTCGACATCGTCGTCAACAACGCCGGCATCCTGCGCGACCGCACGTTCGCGAAGCTCGCTCCCGAGGACCTGGAAGCCGTGCTCAGTGTTCATCTCAAGGGGGCGTTCTTTGTCTCCCAGCCTGCATTCCGCTCGATGAAGGAGAACGGCTACGGCCGCTTCGTGTTCGCGGCCTCGGGCGCGGGCATCTTCGGGAACTTCGGCCAGACCAACTACGGTTCGGCGAAGATGGGGCTCGTGGGCCTGTCCAACGTGCTCGCCGTCGAAGGTCGCAAGTACAACATCCAGTCGAACGTCATCGCGCCGGTCGCTCGCACGCGCCTGACGGAGGAGCTGCTCGGACCGATGGCCGAGCTGCTCGGGCCCGAGCACATCACGCCGCTGGTGACCTATCTGTGCTCGGAGGAGTGCGAGCAGACACACGAGATCTTCGATTGCGGCGGCGGTCGATACGCCCGCATCTTCATCGGGCTGGCGCCGGGCTGGGCTTCCCCGAAGGGGAGTGTCGCCTCGCCCGAGGACATCCGCGACAACCTGCCGCAGATCCGTAGCCCGGAGGGCTACGTGATCCCCGATAGCATCGCCGACGAGATGGCGGCGCTGGCGAAGCTGATGGAGCGGTAGCGGAGCCGGACGCTACTTCTCGATCGAGAGCCAGAGCCGTAGCAGGTGGCGCTTGCGCTCGGGCTCCGGCCAATCCTCGTACTCGGTGCGAGCGTGCATCGCCGTGTGGTTCGAGAGCCACTGAATGTCACCGGGCTCCAGATCCATGTCCAGGTACAGGTCGGGATCGTTCGCGATCGCCTCGTAGAGGTCGAGCACTTCTCGCTCCTCGTCGGTGAACGGTGCGACGTCGTTGTGGCGGAGGACCGAGCGGAAGTAGTCGCTGTGGTAGAAAGTCCTCAGCTGTCCGCCCGCGTGGCGGCACGCTGGCACAGGTACGTAGCGCAGCTCGCCAGAAGAATCCTCGTTGCGGATGTCGAGCAGGAATGTCTCATATAGCCGACCGGTCAAGTCTGGGCGCCTGGCCAGCAGCTCGTTGTAGACGCTCACCGAGCTGACGATGCGGCTGGCGCCGCCGCGGCGCGCCCGGTTGAGGCACAGCAGTCCGACCACGTCTGCGGCGTCGCAGTGGTAGGCGATGTCGGAGGAAGTTCGGTAGAGCCGTACGAACTGATCGGCGTCGTCGTCGCCCGTGTCGGTCACGTGACCGAGCAGATCGCCGTGCACGTTCTGGGTGCCGGGGCGGCCCATGTGCAGTCCGATGCACCAGAAGAATCGCTCGCCATCGTCTCGGCTCCAGCTCTCGACCGGGACGCCGCGAACCACGAGGAATCCACGTCCCCGACTCACCTCGGTGCGCCACTGACGAATCGCGGCCGCGAGCGTCGGAAGCGGGAAATCCGAGGCCGTCAGGTCACCGATCGGCTTGCCGGTGGCCACGGCGTGGGCCAGGGCGCGCTCGAGCTCGTCGACCTCTCGGGGACGAAGCTCGAGCAGCCAATCCGGTTCCGCCGCCACGAGGCTGCCGCGCCACACCGATGGGCCTGCCATCGGCTCGAGAGCTGGTCCGTCATGGGGACGGTCGAAATAGTGCAGCACCTGTTGTGCGTAGCTGTAGTAGGTTTCCAGCGGCCCGCCCTCCGCCATCGTGATAGCGCGCCGGCCGGTATCTGAAAAACGCGCCGGCGCCCGCGCCTTCTTTTAGTCGCGATCGTCGTGCAGGCTCACCGCTCGCCGTAGCCTGGTATCGCGAGAGCGAGCTGCGGCCTACCGCTGGAAGATCGACGTGGAGTGGCCCGACCAGGTTGCGAGGACGGTTGCGGAGACATCTGCCGTCGCGGCGGGAGCGAGT
>SPBQ01000458.1 GCA_004525875.1 Myxococcales bacterium | reverse complement strand
CGGCGCCGGTGTTCCGGTGGTGTACGACTCGGTGGGGCAGTCGACGTTCCAGGGCTCACTCGACTGCCTTGCGCCGCTGGGGTTGATGGTGAGCTACGGCAACGCCTCCGGGCCGGTGTCACCGGTCGACATCGCGATCCTGGCGATGAAAGGCTCGTTGTACCTGACGCGGCCGACGCTTCTCACGTACACCGCGTCGCGTCGGGATCTTCTCGCGTGCGCGGCGGCCCTGTTCGACGTAGTGTCGTCCGTAGCGGTCCGCATCGAGATCCATCAGCGATTCCCGCTTGCCGAAGCCTCGCGGGCGCACCGGGATCTCGAGGCACGCAAAACGATCGGTGCAACGGTGCTCTTGCCGTGACGCCGTGATGACGAGGGGGAAGACGATGACCGACAGGCTCAAGGGAAAGGTGGCCGTGATTACCGGCGCCGGCTCCGGGATCGGTGCCGCCACGGCAAGGCGCTTCGCCAGCGAGGGGGCGACGCTGGTGTTGAGCGACGTGAACGAAGAGACCGGCAAGGCTGTGGCCAACGAGTTGGGGGCCAAGGCGTTCGTCACCACGGACGTGTCCGTTCCCACTGAGGTGGAGGCGCTCATGCGGGAAGCGGTCGACCGCGCCGGAGCGCTCGATATCGTATTCAACAACGCGGGCATCGGCTGTTATGGCAAGGCGCCCGATCTCGATCTCGAGGTGTGGAACAAAGTCATCGAGATCGATCTGCACGGTGTTTTCTATGGCTGCAAATACGCCATCGAGCACTTCAGACGCAGCGGTGGCGGCGTCATCGTCAACACCGCCTCGATCTCCGGCCTCTTCGGTGATTACGGCCTGGCGGCCTACAACGCCGCAAAGGGTGGCGTCGTGAATCTGACGCGTGCCGTGGCGATCGACCACGCGCGGGAGAACATCCGCGTCAACTGCGTTTGCCCCGGTCCGATCGATACGCCGTTGCTGCAACCCCTGCTGACCCTGCCGAAGGCCGTCGAAGGCTACCGTGACGCCATCCCGATGGGGCGTGTCGGCAAACCGGAGGAGATCGCGGCCGCCGTTGCCTTCCTCGCCTCGGACGACGCATCGTACATTACGGGTCATGCGCTCGTCATCGACGGGGGCGTCACCTCTGCCACCGGACAGATCAGCTTCAGTCGCCTGATCGGGGACTAGCAGGTGGGCTCTCGTCGACGCGTCGATCGATACGGGCGAAGAAACGGGTGAGGAGCTGCACGACCAACCAGCGCAACGGCTCGGGTGGCAACGGCAGAACGCGGCGCGACCACAGCGGCTCGCCTGGACCTTCGCGCTCCAGTAGCAGGTCGGCGATCATTCGCCCCGCGTAGCGGGCGATGGCGACACCGTGGCCAGCGTAGCCGACAGCGTACAACACGTCTTGCTTCCTCCCCATGCGGCCAACGACCGGGAGGAAATCGAGGGCGAACGCGATGGGGCCACCCCAGTGGTCCGTGATTCGCAGATTCCGTAGCTCTGGAAAACGAGCGCGAAAGGTCTTCTCGAGGGACGTCGAGATGCGTCCATCCGGTTCGGTGAGAACGCGGCTGCCGAATCCGTAACGGACGTGCTTCGCGCCCCCGACGATGCGGCCGTCACGCGTCAGACGGTAGCTCTCCAGCATCTCGTGCGCGGTGTAGATGCCTTCACGTCCGTGCCAATCGAGCGACCGCCTCTGCTCGGCGCCGAGGGGCTCCGTGCGGAAGAGTTGTACGTATGAGGGCAGGACCCGCGAGCGCAGAAGGCCGAGCTGGCTGGTGTAAGCGTTGGTGGCGATGACCAGATGGCGCGCCCGCACCGATCCACGAGGTGTGTGTGCCACTACGGGTTGTCCGTTGTCGATGCGGACCAACGGTGTGCGCTCGTAGAGCCGTGTGCCGGCCCGGAGCACCGCATGGCGCAGTCCCATGACGTATCGCCCCGGATCGAGGATGCCGCCGTGCGGCTCGAAGTAGTCGCGACGGAATGAAGCCGGCAGACCACGGGCACGCATGTCACCGGGTTCCAGAATCTCGCCGGGAACGCCGCACTTGCGCGCCACGGTGGCTGCCCGGTCGAGGTTCGCATACTGCAGTGGATGGGTTGCCGCGACGACATTGCCGACCGGCTGATAGTCGCAGTTGATGTCGTGCACGCGCAGCAGCGTCTCCACGTAGCCGATGGCCACTTCCGATAGGCGAGCCAACCCCCTGACGCGCTTCTCGCCGTAAATCCGGGTCAAGGTCGGCAGGTCCTTGCCGATGGTGGGAGTCAGATGCCCGGCGTTGCGTCCACTGGCGCCGAACCCGGCGAAGCGCGACTCGAGGAGGACGACGTCGAGGCCTGCCGCTCGAAGCTCGAGCGCGGTGCTGAGACCGCTGAAGCCGCCGCCGACGATGACGACATCGGCGTCGATGTCGCCTACCAACGGAGAAGCGTGATCAACGACCTCGGACAGCCATGGACTGACTTCGGACGCTTTCATTTGTCGTGGAGCCGCTCAGCAGTCCGTTGAAAAACTCCAGCTACCTGCGAGCGGCCCTTTCCCGCCGGACTCGGCGTCGCGACATCCGGGGCAAAGCCAACGCTTTGCTTCCGGTGTCGCTCCTGGATCCGACGAGAAATTGCTCGCTCTCGCTCCACGCTGGAGTTGTTCAACGGACTGCTAGCCGCCCTATGCGCTGATAGCATTTGTGGGGAGTGGGTTGAAGGGGCATTGCGCCGCTCGGGGGGTTGTGATGTATGCGCAAAAGGTCACCCCCTCCCGAAAGGAGAACCATGGCAGGACCGTTGGAAGGGATTCGTGTGGTCGACCTCGGCTTCTGGGTCGCTGGCCCGGCGACGGCGGGGATCCTCGCCGACTGGGGCGCGGACGTGGT
>SPBQ01000383.1 GCA_004525875.1 Myxococcales bacterium | reverse complement strand
CTCGATCATCAGCCCGCGCAACTCCCCCTGCTTCTCGAGGTACGGGTCGATTTCGCGAGCCAGCGTCTCGAAGTCACCGGCCGCGAGCGGTTCCGCCGGCTTCACGATGAGAATGGCTTCGTCTTCCAGAAGCTCGTGTGTGAGCATGTTCTACGACTCTCCCTCGGGTACCAGGTGCAACAGCAACCTTGGTCACGCCGCGGCGGCGAGTAGGAACAGTCGTACGCAGCATACGATCCCCACGCTCGCGACTACCGACGCAGCAGCGTCGGCGCCCTCGAGTGCGGCTGCCTGGGCGCGCGGATGGTGAGTGTCGATCGTTCCGAACTGCCGGTTCTTGTAGTACGCGCCCACGCCCGCGAGCACGTACGGAATGAAAATTACCACCAGGACACACCCAAAAGGAGTCGTCACAGGGCAACGTGTTTATCTGTTCGTCTACGTTGATGACAGCGAGCATCTGCGCGGGGAGCCCGTACTCGACCGCGAGCTGAAGATCCGGGCCGGTGCCAGCCTTTGCATCGTCTCGACCGTCGATTCCTTGCCTGATCGACGACTTGAGGTTGCGCGCTTCCGACCGGCGCGCCAGCCCCGTATCATCGCCCGGCCGCGGCGACCGAGATGCCGCGTTCGATATCTGCGATGGCGAGGACACACCCATGAGCCGAAACTTTACGCAGTTCGCCTTCACCGACGCCGTCAAGAAGCTCCAGGAGCAATACGGCTCGCGAGCCGCCTATGCCCGCATGGAAGCGTCGGGCGACAAGTACGAGCTGACGCCGCGTGAGATTCCATTCATCCAATCGAGGGACAGCTTCTACATGGCCACGGTCGGCGAGAACGGCTGGCCTTACATGCAGTTCCGCGGCGGCCCGAAGGGCTTCCTGCGAGTCGTCGACTCGACGACTCTCGCCTACGCCGATTTTCGTGGCAACCGGCAGTACATCAGCACCGGCAACATCAACACGTCGGGCAAGGCCTGCCTCTTCTTGATGGACTACCCGTCACAGTCGCGACTGAAGATCTGGGCACAGGCTGAAGTCGTCGGGACCGAGCAGGACCCCGAGCTGTGGGCCGCAGTCGAAACCCCGAACTACGACGCGACCGTCGAACGCCTGATCGTGTTCCGCATCCAGGCGTTCGACTGGAACTGCCCGCAGCACATCACGCCGCGCTACACGGCCGAAGAGATCAGCGAGGAGGTCATGAAGCGCAACCCCGACATCGTGAAGCCCTGCTGCCCCGACGAGGAATAGCGCGGCACCGTCGCCAGCGGCGGGCTTCCATGAGTGAGACGTTCTCGCATTTCACCGGAGAGATCCCGACCGACTACGACGAGGGCCTCGGGCCTCATCTATTCGTGGACTTCGCCGCCGAGATCGCTCGGCGAACTGCAGCGCTGCAACCAGGGCGCGTGCTGGAGCTCGCCGCCGCCAAGCTCGCTGCCGTCCCGAACGTCGCGCTTCAGCCAGCCGATGCGATGGATCTACCGTTCGAGGACGGCGGGGTCGCACACCCGCTCGGGAACGGGGTTCTTCGATGCTCAGCGGCGACCAAGGGTGAAGCCGTACATCGTCGCGCAGGCTACGTCGCCGCGGACAGACGGCGTCGTTGAGCGCGTCGTTCTTCTACCCTGCCTTCTCGGCCACTATGAAAACCGCTCTGCCTCTGTCCGGTTGCCATCGATGATCGATCGAGAAGCCCGCCTTGACGATACTTTCTTCCAGCTCCTCGGGCGTAAACACCCTCACGAGCGGCAACAGGCCGAAAAATCTTCCGATGGGTGCAATGTACTTGATGAAGCGCAGCGCTGTTCCGCCCAGACAGGCGGTGCTGCTCACGAATACACCGTGTCGGCTTTTCCCGTAGCGATCTCGATCATTCTCGACGACACGTCGATGGCGGTGATATGCTCGACGAACGGTGAATGGGCTATCGCCGTCGAACCGGTTCCACAACCGAATGCCAACACGTTCATGTCGGGCCGCAAGTATTCCCGAGTCAGCTGCAGTTTTTTTATCACTCGCCTCATCCGCGATCGGCTGTTTCGAATACCCGGTCGCTATTCTGTCCCAGAACTGATGTGAACGGTCCATCGTCGTTTCCTGTTGGCCAGGATGACCGTAGCGTATGTCTGCCTCACGTTCTGCACGGTACCCCGAGAACCGGCAGCACCGCAGACGATCAAGCGCCGCCGCTACGAGCGGGATCGGTAGCGGACCGCCGCGCGAACATCGGCCTCGAGCTACCTATCCGCGGTCACCGCTCGATCCGCATGTAGACGAAATCGTCGTCACCGCAGTAACCAGCAGTCGTGGAGCGAAGAGCGATACCCGCGATGCGTACGGGTTGGCCGAGGAGCTGAGGACCGACGCGGTGGACAATTCGGTGTTCAAAGCACCGAAAGAGCTCTCGATCCTGCACGAGCTCGCGCGAGTGCACAGCCTGCTGGTCGGCGGCGTGATTCGGGTGCCGACGCGGCACGAGTCGATCTACCGCTCACGTTCTATACCCGTCGCCGGCCTGGCAGTTTACGGAGCGAAGAGCGGCGCCGAGCACCACTAACGTCCTATCGGTAAACTACGAGGCTCGACTCCGCTTATGGAGCCGTGCCCGAGCTCACCCCCTCGCTCACGTCGGTTACTCCAGCTGGATCGTTCGCCGCCTCCGCTACCGCCCCTGAAAGTAGTCCTTCTTGTTCCTTCGCGCCCGCTTGAACTCGCTGGTAAAGCACTCCCCGTCGCTGTTGATCATCTGCACGATCACGCTCGGGTCCTTGTGGAACATCTTGTCGTTGCTGACCGGGTTCGGGTATGGAACACCCGGACCGAACGCTCGCAGCCGCAGCGTTGTAAGATCCCACCGGCTCGGTATCAAGAGCAGATTGCGGATGCCGTCGTAAGGATGTCCATGATCCTTGTACTGCCAGCCGAGCCAGCCCAGATCAGTCCAGCTCGTGTTGGGCGGAAGCTCGAGCGATGTCGCGAGCATCGGCTCCCCACCCAGGTGATCGTAGAGGCACACGGCATAGTGAGTCGAGCTCAGCGGGTCGCCGAAAGCGCTCTTGGGCGTGGGCTCCCCGCGAAGCCACGTCCACTCCAAGCGTTGCCTGTCCGTGCGAATCTCGAAATCCACGTACTTGGCCTCGCGGCAGCCGGTCTGCGGCAGCAGTGGGCAGCCGTCAAACGTGGGCACCGTTGTCCCCGGTGTGCAGGACGGATCGTTCGTCGGATCGAACACGCTCTGACACATGCCGCTGGCGTCGCATAGATCGTCGGTGCAGACGTCACCGTCTTCTGTGCAGTTCAGGCCGGTTTCGGGTGGATTGGCGCAACCGTCGACCGGGTCGCATGTGTCGGCTGTGCACTCGTTGGCGTCGTTGCAGGCGGCGTCGTTGGGCACGTTCGAGCAGGCGCCGGTGGCGGCGTCACAGGTGTCGGTGGTGCAGAGCACGCCGTCGCTGCAGTCACCGTCGGTTGCGCAGCAGCCGGGCACGGCGGTGTTCGAGCAGGCGCCGGTGGCGGCGTCACAGGTGTCGGTGGT
>SPBQ01000282.1 GCA_004525875.1 Myxococcales bacterium | reverse complement strand
GAACGAAGGCGTCGAGATCGACGTGAACGTGCCCCCGCTGAGCGGCCCTCGGGCTGGAGACGGCAACTACGTAGAGGTCATCATCCGCGAAGAAGTTCCACTCTACTTCATGCGGGCCTTCAACAAGCCGGCGACCGTCGTCGAGTCGCGGGCCGTCGCCGGCCTCGTGCCTGCCGACGCCTGTGTTTACATCCTCGACCCTACCGCGTCGAAAGCACTATCGGTCGGCGGCAGCGCGCGGCTCACGCTCGAAGGCTGCGGTGTTCACGTCAACAGCAACAGCTCCTCGGCGGCCACCACGAACGGTGGCGGCATGGTCACGGCCACGGCGGTCGGCGTGGTCGGAAACTACACCGGCTCCGGCTTCTTCCCGACGCCACAGACTGGTGTCTACCAGGCGCCCGATCCGTTGAAGGATCTTCCGGCCCCGCCCTCGGCGGGCTGCACCTTCATCGAACCGTTGGTGATCCAGGACACACAGGTTCTGAATCCGGGCAACTACTGCGGCGGCATCCAGATCACCTCGCAGGGACACGTGACGCTCAACCCCGGCATGTACGTGCTCAATGGCGGTGGGCTCGACGTGCAGGCCGGCGCAACGCTGATCGGTGATGGCGTGACGTTCTACAACACTGCGGGCGGCGGCTACTCATTCGAACCCGTGGAGTTCATGTCCAACTCGACGACTCAGCTGTCGGCGCCAACGTCGGGAACCTACAAGGGTATCCTGTTCTTCCAGGACCGCAGCATCCCGACGGCGAACAACAAACCTAACAAGTTCGCCGGCACGCCGGATACAGAGTTCAGGGGTACGCTCTACTTCCCGCTCGGGGACGTCGACTACGTGGGTACGTCCGGCACCGTTGCCCAGGAGACCATGCTGCTCGCGAGGACCGCAGAGTTCCACGGGACAGCGGATCTGACGATGTTCGCCAAGGACAGCGACATGCTGCCGACGGCTTTAGCGATCGCTCGCGTGGTGGAATGAGACGACATGTACGGACTCAAGCGGAACAATCCAGAGGCCGGGACCGCGACGGCCGAGCTCAGCGTGATCCTTCCGCTGTTGCTTCTCGGCATCGTGGGGCTCACTGACTTCGGACGCGCCGCGATGGAGTCGATCACGATCGCGAACGCGGCCCATGCCGGCGCCATGTACGGCTCGCATAGCCCGGGGCACATGGGCGACGCGATGGGGATCCAGAGCGCGGTTCAGGCGGAGCTCCAGGATATGGGTGACATCAGCAGCGTCGTCATCGAGAGTGAGCGGTACTGCAACTGCCCGGACGGCAGCGTGGTGGACTGCGAGGACGGGGTGTGCGGTCTCGACGACAAGCTGCGCCGCACCTACATCCGCGTACGGGTGGAGAAGCTGTTCTCGACCGTCGTCAACTACCCCGGGGTTCCCGAGGTGATCACTCTGGCGCGCGAAGCGCACGTGAGGGCGCGATGAAACTGCGACGCATCCTGCAACGCCGCGGAGAGCGCGGCTCGTCTTCGGTGGAGATGGCCCTGTTGCTGCCGATCTTGCTGCTGGCCACGGTCGGCATCATCGATTTCAGCCGAATCGTTTCGGCGCGCAACATGCTCAGCAACGCTGCCCGTGAGGCGACTCGATATGCGTCGGTGCGCAGCGTCGACAGCGAGGATCCGGTGACCGTCGACATGGTGAGGAACCATGTCCTGAACGCGATCGGGCCGCTCGACCCGCAGCTGCTGACGATCAACACGACCTGGACACCGACCAACGCGCCGGGCAACGCGGTGCAGGTCAACCTGGTCTACGACTTCGCCCCGATCGCGCCGATCATGCCGATCGCGTTGCTCGAGCTGAACGCCAGCTCCACCATGATCATTTCCTACTGAGACGCTCCGACCCGTCCACACAGACGGCGCCGACCGGCGACGCCTTCCCTGGAGGGCGCCCCGGCCGGCTATCGACCCCGTCGACTCTGCGCCCTTACGACCGGGCCTCACACATTCCGCGCGGAACGTGGACTGCTGCTGCGCCGCTTATCCCGCATGAACTCCCTCCCGAAGTCCAGATCCGCCTCGTACTGATTGTGGGCCCGGCAGCGCAGCGCGATATTGCCTGTCTCGTGCTGTCCGCCTTTCCCGTAGGGCCTGTCGTGATGGTACTCCATCGCGCGTGTGCCCCGGCAGCGACGGCCCTGCTGATCGACGAACGTGCAACGACCACCGTCGCGCCGCCATACCTCGCGCCGGATCGCGGCCGGGATGGCGCGTGTTCGTCGATCGTTACGTCGATCTCCACGCCGATGGCTGGGGCGTGCCTGGTCGGTGATTGCAGCCTTCTTCTTGAGCGTATCGTCGAGTAGCCGATCGATGGCGCGGCACACGATGATCGCGGGGTCCGCGCTCGGGAGCTGGTGGCCCAGTAAATCCTGCAGCAGTCGCAGCTTGTCGTGAGTCTGCTGATCTACTGTGACTTCGAGCTTGTAACGTCGAGGGGCGAGCGCAACGACCTGGCCGCGGGGCCTGGGCGCGTTCGGCGCGCTCGAAGCGCCAGCCACGCGGTTCGACACGGCTCGCACGGGGCCCTGCGAGCTGCACGCGTCGGCTGGCTCCGGCTCCTCGCGCTCGTCCTCGGCCACGCCGGCACCGGCGCACGCCTCGGTCGTGCTCGGTTGCTGGCACACCATGGAGCCAGTCGGCCGCGGTAGCGCTCTGATCCGTGAGGGCACATCGGGCCTGGGAGCCAGCTCGGCAACCAGGAGATCGATCTCGCGCGAACCCTTGTGCCTGGCACGCACGAGCAGCGCACGATGGTTGTCTTCGGTCAGATGCTTGGCGAGCTGCATGATCGCGCTCAGATGCAGCTCGCCTCGATCCACCATCTCCAAGATCACCGGAAAGCGACGTGCCGTGCGCGCCGCCCAGATGCGCTTGGCCGTCATCGATTCCGACATATGAAAGCGCTCCACGCAGAACGCGAACATCGAAGGGCACGCATGCTTGGCCCACAGCTTACGCTCGTCGATCTCGGCAATGGCGGCGAGCAGCCGTGCGGTGTGCCGCTGGTCTTGACGGACGAGGTCGGTAAATCGATGGAGAAGCTGTCGTTCCGAGAGGTTCGCGAGTGAGCCTTCTGATCTCATCAGATGGACTGTACCACGGGATTTCTGGCGTGCGGCGGCGCAAACATCGCGACGCAAAGCAAGGCCGCTCGCGAAAGGGGCCAGCGTCGCCGCTGCGCGAGGTTCGACGCCGTCGCAGCGGAAACGTCGCCTCGATCGAGAAACGTGGCACACGCGCGAGCCTGAGGCGGCGGAAAACCTGTCAACAGAAATCGACCGCGTCGTGCGAGTTATGCTTCAAGCCGAGCCGGCAAGCTCACCAACATGCGGCGCGGAATGCTGGTGAGCGTGCCGGCTCGATCCGAGGGAAATCGTGCGCACGATGACGCGAGCATTCCGCGCGGAACGTAGGCGTCGCTCTCACCGCTTTCCATGCATCGAACAGTTGCAGGGACGCTCGGGGCGGGGGCAGTGTGGCGGCCTCGACACTAGGCTGATTCTGACGGTCACAAGAGCGTACGGATACCGCACATTCCGTGCGACGGAAGTCGCCCCGCGTCAGGCGCTTGGGAAATGGGTCGAGTCCGCGTACATCCACGGATTCCTTTGAAGAGGCTTTCGTTTCAGAGGCTACCTGCCGGAGGCGGCGTCATACGATGTCGCCGGCCCCTGTAGCGCCCCTTCTCGAACCTCAGGACTGACCCCCGCCTCGGTACCGGTTCAGCACCTTCGCGCGTAACCGGCGCGTACGAAGTCCTGCGACCCGGCCAGGCGAACGCGGCTGACGGCGCCGCGGATATCTTCGACGGATTCGACGTCGTGGCTGTCTAGCCACGCTTCGAGCTCCCGGCGGATCTCGCCGGCTCTCTCGACGCCGTCGCGCAGCAGCGCCGAGCACAGCATTGCCACCTCGGCGCCGGCCATGATCATGCGCACCGCGTCCTGCCCCGAGTGTACGCCGGTGGTGGCGGCGAGGTCGGCCTCTACCTGACCTTTGAGAATAGCGATCCACGTTGCCGGCAACACGCCCTCGGCCGATGTCGACAGTTCGAGATGCGTGGCTAGCCGGCGGTGCTCGATGTCGATCGTGGGCTGGTAGAAGCGATTGAACAGGACCAGACCGTCGGCCCCCGCCGCGTCCAGCCGGTGGATCACGGAGGCGAGCGCCGTGAAGTAGGGCGAGATCTTGACGGCGACGGGAATCGATACGGCGCTTTTGACGTCGCGAACGATCTCGCAGTAACGCGACTCGATTGCGGCGCTGTCGATGCTGGGGTCGGCCGG
>SPBQ01000280.1 GCA_004525875.1 Myxococcales bacterium | reverse complement strand
CTCGGGCTCGGAAACCTCGAGGGCACGCCGAGCCAAGTGGCCGACTCCGAGGTCGAGGCCGGCGGCGGAGAGCTCTGTGCGATGCGTTTGGATACCCAGCGCACGTTCGACGCCGCAGTCGAACGCCTCGCGCCGGGCCCGGACGCCGCCCGCCGGGTGCTGGAGAGCCCGATCTACCGTGCCATCTCGGGGTCGCTTGGCGGCTCGGACAGTTACATGGCGCTGCAGCAGCTCCACGATCTGATCGACGACGATCTATACGACCTGGTGGTCGTCGACACGCCGCCCGCGCTGCACGCGGCCGAGCTGCTGTCGGCGCCTCTTCGCCTCGACGCACTCATGGAGTCACGCGCGACCGCCGTGCTGACCGACCCGGCCGTCATCGTGGCGCGGGCCGGATCGGCGCTCGCCCGGACGTCGGCCGCCGTCCTGCTCGGAATCCTGCAACGGATCGCCGGAGCGGAACTCCGCCGCGAGGTGAGCGCCTTCATCACGAACTTCGAGCACGTGATCGAAGGGCTGCGGCGGCGGGCCCGGCGCGCCGATCGACTCCTCAAGCAGCCCGGCGCCGCGTTCGTCCAGGTGGCCCGACCGACGGCGGCCAGCGTGGAGTCCGCTCTCGAGTTACGCGCGTCACTCGCGGAACGAGGCATCGAGACGGAGGCAATCATCATCAACCGGATGACGCCGGCGCCGGGGCCCGATCGCGCCGTCCCCCGCGACGAACGGCTCCGGCGCGCGCCCGCAGGAACACTCGAGGCCGTCGCCCACATCGAGCGCGGCCTGGATGCGCTACGCTGCTCGGAACAGGCGGCCGTCGCGCTGCTGCGTGAAGCGGTGGAGGACGACGTTGCCGTGGTACAAATCGCGTCGCTGGAACACGACGTCTGCGGGCTCGATGATCTCTCGATCATCGCCCGAAAGCTTACCGAATAGGCGGCCGGGGACTCAGGAACGCTTGCGCGTGGTGCGGCGAGCGGTGGCGGCGGTCTTGGGAGCGCGAGCAGCCGGGGAGGAGGACCCCCGGGCCGTCTTCTTCGTACCGCTCGATTCGGACTCGAGCGCCTCGCGCAACTCTTCGACCATACGGCTCAGGCTCATGATGCTGCCCTGCAGGCTGTCGAGCTTGGCCTGGACCTTCTGATAATCCGACCGCGAGGGAATGTTGGCCAGCGCGAGGACGGCGTCGAGATTCTTGTCGATCGTGGCCTTTGTCCGCGCAACGCCGACCGCGGCCGTACCAAACATCTCGGAGACTCGCTCGGCACCGAATCGATCGGTGAGGTCCGTGATCCAGTCGGTGATTCCCTTTTCGGCTTTGTCCGTGTTCGCTCTCGACATCCTTACTCCCCCGCCTGGTCAGCCCGCCATGAGCCATGAGATGGTTTCTGGAGTATACGGATCCGGATTTTGGGGGGCAAATCGACTCTGCCCACCGGCCGAGAGCCGATTCCGCAGGGCCCCGCCGCCGCGTGGCGGACTTGCCCGGACCGACCACGCTTGGTAGCTACAATGCGTCGGGGATTCATTGCGCCGGGACGACGGGACCGCATGGCGACTTATGACCATGACCGCGCCGGACGAGGGGAGCAGAGCAGCTGATGACGAGGAAAGGACTTTCACTGACCGCACTCGCGACCGTGCTCCTGCTGTCGACCGCCGGTGAGGCCAGCGCTCAGCAGATCGCCTACTTCCGCACCGACACACCGGAGTTCAAGATCAGCGCGAAGCTCGGCAAGCAGCTATTCACGGCGTACCAGTGTGCGTTGTGCCACGCCACGCGCGAGGGGCAGGCGCTGACCGACGACATCATCGCGCCCAATCTCATCCTGGCAAAAGAGCGACTCCGGCCCGAGTGGATGCTCGACTGGATGATCGATCCGCAGACGCTGCAGCCCGGAACGAAGATGCCGAATTTCTTCGCGTTCAACGAGGACGACGACTACAAGCCGATCTACGTGGACGCCGATGCACACGCTCAGTACAAGATGATCGTCGCGCTTCGCGACTATCTGATGATCCTGGGCACCGAGACCGAGCGGCAGCTCGACGCGCAGTAGCGCGGACGCGACGGTTCACTCGAGCCGTGTGGCGAGATCGTCGAGCCTCTCGGAAATCTCGCACCACATCTCCTCCATGAACACGGTCATTCTCTCGACAGCGACCGCGCTCCTGTCTGGACCGAGCTGGGCGCGCAGCGCGCAAGCCTGCAGCTCCAGCTGCTCCTCAACGGGCTGCCAGTAATCCCGCACCCGGGGACCCAACGTCGCGTAGTTCGTCTCCACGCGCTCGAGCAGGGCCTTGAACCGCCACCAGGCGCTGTCCTCGGAGCGATCGCGGCTGCCGGACTGGAGCGCCACCGGGACACGGCCGGCGGGGAACACCGGCAAGTACACGCCCGTGCAGGGATTGCACAGCGACACCCTGCACAGCAGCGGCGAGAACTCAGGATCGGCGAGCTCGACGACCATCGATGCCGTCGTGGGCCCCGCCACGTCGTGGCGACACAGGCAGAAGAAGCGCTCGTCCTCCGGTGGCGCTCCGGGCACGTAGACGTCGCCTGCCGCGTAGTGATCGCGCATGATCCGCTTGAATCCGGCGACGTCGAGTTCGCCGGCGCCTGCGGCCAGAGCGCCGGTGCTGACCCGGTAACGGCCCGAGGAAACGACGGCCGGAATGGCCGACGTGTCGCGATACGACGCGGCGAAATCGAGCCGTCCGTCGCGCTCGACTAGCCACCCCTCGGCCTCGGCGTGCGCGCGGCAGCCCGCCGACGCCCGCGTCCAATCCGTGCCGATCGTCGTGTGATTCGTGCCCGCGGCCGTCCGTTCGACTTCCTTGCAGGCCCAGTTCCCGGCCGATGCTTCCAGTAGCCACGCCGCACGAGCATCGGCGACGAGGAAGGAGTTGTGGTACGGCCAGTTCGAATCCACGAACCCGGACCCGCCCTGGCCGTGGCGTTCGATCAGCTCGATGATCAGATCGACGGCGGCAGCGGCGTCCTCGGACCGCTCGAGCGCGAGTCGAACCAGGTCCATGCCTAGCAGGCCGCGGTCGGCGACCGCGTCCTTCGCGAAGATCGTGTGATTTCCGATCGCGAGACCGTGCTCATTCACGCCGTGCTCACCGCCCCACAACCAGTACGGCCTCGATAACAGCACCGCATGAGTATGCGCCACCTGATCGATCTCGATGTACTGACACCGTACCGTCGAGCCTGGGGCATAATCGGTAGCAGCGATCTGGAGGAGCGGCTGGCATTCCTCGGCCGGCATCCGGTCGCTGTTCTTCGCGAACACGGTCACGCCCCGGCGTGTGGAGCCCGGTAGCGCGACGATGCTGTCGCAGGCGGCGCGATACCGGGAGAGCGGCGCGGGCATCAGCAGGCGCCGCAGGTGCGGCAGGTCGACACATCGCAGGGCTCGGTCTCGCGCTCGGCGAACGCGCGCCTGCGTTCGAGCAAGAGGTAGCGCTTGTCGATGTGATGATCGATGAAATCCCACGGCAAAAGGGCGTCGGTAGCGTACTCGTGCGTGACAAAGCGGTCGGGATCGAGATCGACGCTCTCATGGCGGCCGCGGCGCATGGCTTGCAACTGCTGCCACCAGCCCTGGTCGGACCGCGCGAGACTCTCGACGATGTCCGCCACCCGGCGGTCTCCTCGAGACAGCAGCGTCTGGAGGTAGGCCTCGCGCGGCGACTCGCTTTCCATCGTCACGTTCGGCAGACGACCGAGCGAGCGGCGCAGACCGGCGATGCGGAGCTGCGCCTCGCTCACCGGTAGCATCGCCTCCCACTGGAACGGCGTCCAGGGCTTCGGCACGAACGGGTTCACCGAGACCTTGATCCCACCGATCCGTCCGCGCGCACGGCCGGTTCCGATCATGCGCTCGCGGATCGATGCCGTCAGGTCGACGATGCCCTGGAGATCGTCTTGCGTCTCCGTGGGAAGCGCGCACATGAAGTAGAGCTTCAGAGAGTCGACGTGCTCACCGACCAGCAGATCGGTCGCTCGCAGGATCTCTTCTTCCGTGAGGTTCTTGTTGATGACCCGGCGCATGCGCTCCGACCCGGCCTCGGGCGCGACCGTGGCCGAGCGCGTGCCGCCGGCGCCGAGCGCAGCCGCCAGCCGCGCGGAGATCATGTCGGCCTTTAGCGAGGACGGTGACACCCGACCACCCGCCGCCACCACGCGTTCGCAGGTCGACGCGATGCCCGGATGGCTCGCCATCTCCGCGCCGACCAGACCGACCGTCTCCAGCTTGCCGACGGCGTCGATGGCGGCGTCGGCAAGCCCGGCGAGAGCGTCCCGTGTCACGCCGGCGGCACTGCGGTGACG
>SPBQ01000189.1 GCA_004525875.1 Myxococcales bacterium | reverse complement strand
GTCGACTCTCCCGCTTTCGTACAGGTAACCGGCCAGTCGGGTCGAAACCCATGCGAACGCCTCCGGTCGGCGCCGACCGGAGGCGTTCGCATGGGTTTCGACCCGACTGGCCGGTTACCTGTACGAAAGCGGGAGAGTCGACCAAGCCGAGCGCGTTGTGGCGCGCTCGCTGGATGCCCAGCCCGACCACGCGCCGTCTCTCGCGCTGCGCGGTGCGATCGCGCTCGAACGCGGCGACGCCCGGGCGGCGGTCGCTGATCTCGAGCGCGCCGCTGCGATCGACCGTTCCGCGATGACGGCGTGGGCCCTGCGTGACGCTCTGGCCGCGGCCGGCGAGCACGACGCGGCCGATCAGGTACATCGCAGCATCGTTGCCGAGGGTGCCCGGGCGGATGCCCGCTCGCTGGCGCTCTACCTGGCCAGCGAGCGGATCGCTCCGGATCGCGCGCTCGCCCTCGTTCGCGACGAGCTCGCCGTACGCAGCGACGCGCTCACCCTGGATGCGCTCGCGTGGGCTCAGGCCGCCGCGGGCGCATCCGACAGCGCTCAGATCTCGATCGAGCGCGCACTGGCCGCCGGCGCCGGAGCGCGACTTTACTACCATGCCGGCTCAATCGCCGAATCCCGGGGCGACGCGCAAGCGGCGCTCGAGTGGCTCGACAAGGCGTATCAACACAAACACACGCTCCTGCCTTCGGAGAAGGCCGGGCTGTTTGATTCACTTTGCCGCCTCGAAGCCGCTCGCTGCTGAGCCGCTCGCTCGCCCCGGATCCCCGACACCACCAATCAGGAGGAACAGATCATGACCACTTCGAACCGATCCACCCGTGCGTCCGCCACCGGCCGCGTTGCAACACGGCTGCTCTACGTGGCCTCGACCATGGCCGTCACAGTGGGCCTCGCCGCGAGTCAGGCCGGTGCGTCCAGCCACATGGACGCGCCACTCATCGTCCTCGACGATGCCGCCAACACGACCGACGTCTACGCGTTCGTCGCCGATCGTGAAGGCGTCAAGTACCTGACGACCGCGCTCGCGGTGTACCCGTTCGAGGAGCCCGGCATCGGGCCGAACAAGTACAACTTCGACGACAGCGTTCGCTACGAGATCCACGTGGCTACTGGCTCCGACCTCGATCGCGGACGGGCGACCGTGACCTACCGTTTCGAATTCGAGACCCGCTTCAAGCGCACGAACACGATTCTGCAGTCGTACCTCGGCGTCGTGGACGGCGTCGACGGGGCAGGGCAGAACCTGACGCAGACCTACACCGTCACGCGCGTCGACCGCCGTCTCGATGGTGGCGAGGATCGTGAGACGGTGCTCGGCGCCGGCGTCGTGCCGCCCAACAACCAGGGCATCGCCACGCCGCTGTACAACATCGATGACGACGGCGAGAACCCGTCGCGTGACGGTGTGGCGACGGCCGAGGAGCTCGACGTGTACACCACGCAGTCGATCGCCGAGCTCGACGGCGGCTACGTTGCGTTCGCCGGTCAGCGTGACGACGGCTTCTATGCCGACATCCAGGCGGTGTTCGATCTGCTCCAGCTGCGAAGCGGCGACAGCAGCTTCGACAGCCAGGGTGGGTTCAACCTGCACACGATCGTGCTCGACATTCCGGTTGTGGAGATCGGCGGCGACATGCAGACCGTGGGCGTCTACGCGAGCACGAGCCGGCGTCGCACGACTGCGCTGCGCCGCAACGGCGTGGACGAGCAGCGTGGCCCGTTCCGCCAGGTCGCGCGGCAGGGAAATCCGCTGTTCAACGAGGCCCTGGTGGCCATCGAGGACAAGGATCCGTACAGCCGCACGAGCCCGCGCCGCGATCGTGACCTGTTCCAGAAGTACGCGGAGACACCGGAGCTCGCCGCGCTGATCAACGCACTGGTGTTCGACGGCGACACGGTGGCCGTAGAGACCGACCGTGCTGATCTGGTTGGCATCTTCATTCCCGATGTCATCAAGGTCGATCTGTCGACGGGTCCGGCGAGGCTGGCCGGCGGTGGCCCGGACCATCCCACGAATCCGGACGACACGGGTTTCTCGCGCCTGGGCGTGTTCGGCGGCGATCTGCTCACGAGCCAGATCCAGGGCGGGTTGTTCGGCGACCGAACCGTGCCCGGCGGATGGCCGAACGGGCGTCGCTTCGGTGATGACGTGGTCGACATTGCCGTCAGCGCTGTCATCAGCGACCTGCGCGACCCGGACAACCTCGTGATCAACGCCGCCGACGGCATCGACAACGTGAGCAGGAACGACACAGGGTACAACAAGGTGTTCCCCTATGCCGGTACGCCGCTCAACGGCCGTAACCACGAGCACCACTGAGCCCGAGCAAGCACGCAAGTGTCGCGCGTGCTCCGGCGTCGCGGCGCCCGGGTTCCCCCGCCCGGCGCCGCGTCGCCGCCACCTCGACTACTCGAAAGGGGAGCCCTCGCCGTGTCATCGAAATACAGCACCATGAAGATCGCCGCGGTCATCACCCTTGTGGTTGCGCTGCTCACCGCCGCCTCGCACGCCGCTGCTCACGATCCGGGATTGAGCTCGAGCGTGGTCACAATCGATTCCTCGCGAATACGGGTGGCCACAAGTTTCAACGACAAGGATCTCGCGTTTCTCACCGCGCCTGCCCCGTCACTCGCCGTGGGCATCGCCGGTGACCGACCGGCCCTCGCGGGCTCGGGTCCGACGTCGCTCGAAGCCGAGCCCGGTCACAGCGCGTTCGGTGTCGACTACCGCCGCCAGATCGACTCCGACGTTCGTCTCGAGCTGGCGATCTTCGACCAGCTTCCCCACGGACACCGTCACTACGTGCGTGTCGAGGACGGCAGCGGCAACGAGATCGCGTCACGTCTGCTGAGCGCCGACTCCTCCTCGTTCGTCGTCGCGGGCATGGGCATCGCGCGGGCCGTGCCGACCGGAATCGGCTCGATGGTGGTTCTCGGCGTCGAGCACATCGTCACGGGCTACGATCACCTTCTGTTCCTGCTCGCGTTGCTGCTGCCCGCGGGCTCTGCGGCCGTCGTCGTGCGCCTGGTCACGGCATTCACCGTCGCTCACTCGCTGACCCTGGCGGCGTCGGTGCTCGGTTTCGCGTAGCTTCCACCGTCCATCGTCGAGCCGGCCATCGCGGCGTCGATCGTATACGTGGCGGCACGCAATCTCGGAGCCGGGATTCGGTCGACGGAGACGGTCGCGCTGGCCTTCGCGTTCGGCCTGATTCACGGCCTCGGCTTCGCCGGCGTGCTGGTGCAGCTGGGAGTGGGGCAGGGCGCCAGTGTGCTGGCGCCGCTGCTCGCCTTCAACGTCGGCGTCGAGCTCGGCCAGGTGGCGATCGTCGCCGCCGTGGTACCGCTGCTGCACGCTGCGAGAGCCTTGCCGGCCCTTGGCTCCAGACTGGCGCCGGCCGGCTCGGCCGCGATCGTCGCGATGGGTCTTTACTGGCTCGTCGAGCGGATCGCCGCGGCGTGAGTGCTGGACGAGAGCGTCGCAGGGCGGGAAGTCCTTGAGCCTCAAGCGCCAGTGGGTGTTGCGCTCATCCGGGATCGCTGAGAGGATCGAGACCTCGCCTGCCATGTAGACCTGAGACGACATCTGCGCATCCGTCGCCGCGGAGAAGTCGCTGTAGGCCTTGATGCCGAACGTCAGGAAGTCCACGCCGTCGATCTGGCGCACCTTCATGCGTACGCGGGCCAGTCCCTGCTGTGGTCCCGGCGGGTCAAGCCCGTCCTTCGCTTCGTTGTTCTTGTACTTCCAGCGCTGCTTCGGCGCCTTGTCCACGAGCTGGGCGGGCGTGACCGTAGCCTCGTAGATCGTACCATTGATATTGCTCAGAATGACGGCGAACCCGATGTCTTCAACGACGATCGAGAGCGGGTCGATCGGTACGCGGCCGTGCAGCTTGAAGAAGTCGAGCTTTGGCAGGTCGTCGAACTTGATCTGCGCAGGATCGCGCCGGATGCGTCCGCAAGGCGGTACGAGCTCGCAGGTCTCACCGCAGGTCGTCAGGCCGACGGTCTGACACTCGGGATCGGCGCAGTCGATGAGCAGATCGCCGTCGTCGTCGATCTGGTTGTTGCAGGTTTCCGAGCTCGGCGGGTCGCACTCCTCGGGCAAGCACAGGCCGTCGCCTGGCAGCACGTCGCAGTCGGTGCTGGTCGTGCAGGGCGCACCGACGAGGCCCGCGCGGCAGATCTCTCCGAGCATGCCGGGGGGCGCATTGCTCGCCCGGTCCGGGCAGTCCGTCCCCGCATATGCATGAGGTCTCGTCGGAGACGCACATGTCGATGGTCTCGTCGTAGCGTTCCGTGGAGCAGTCGAATCCATCGTCACAGACGATTGGTCTGGCCTGGCAGTAGAGCAGAGGGTCACAGACCTCGACGCCGTCGCAGAACTGACCGTCGTCGCAAAGAGCGTCGCTGGGCGTGTTCGTGCAGGTGTCGTTCACCTCGTCGTAGCTGTCGTTCGTACAGGTAGCGCCGTCATCGCAGTTCGGCGCCGTTGCCGGCTGACAGTCGAGCAGCGCGTCGCAGGCGTCGTCGCCGTTGCCGAACAGGCCGTCGTCGCAGGCCGCGTCGACCGGCGTGTTGACGCAGCTTCCTGTCGGTTCCTGACGCACGTCGGTGGTGCAGCCCACGCCGTCGTCGCAGTCGACGGGCGTACCGGGTTGGCATCCGCCGCCCACGCAGGTCTCCGTGCCGTTGCAGGCCAGCGGGTCGGTGCAGTCCGCGTCGATGAGGGGGGATAGGGAGTATCAGGCTGCGTTCGAGTCTAGGTCGAGTTCCTCGATTCAGAGTCTGATGACGGTTTGTCTGTAAACTGCGAGGCTGTGAGCTCCCTCATGCGGGCCGAACACGTCCCGATCGAACAGCACGTTCTCCGAGATCCGGTTGTCGTTGCCGTTGCCTGTCAGATCCGCACGCATCCACCACTCGAGTATGAAGTCACCGCTGACGGCCGCGGGGACCTGCGGATCGATCGGGATCTTGACGCGTTCGATGTTGTTGCGGCCGTGTCCGAGCAAGTTCAGCGAGCGCTCAGCGCGGCGGTACTCCGGCGCGAGCACGCCTGCGAGGCACAGCGCGGTGGCGAGGCGCACGCCCGCGACGACGCGAGAAGCGCTTGACCGCGGCTCGTACGGTCGTCGGTCCGCCAAAGGGTACCGTCTGTCTGTCGGTGCTTACAGAAACGGGGGGCGGCAAGAGCGGGTGGCCTCTATTGGTTGTCCGCCCGGACGGGTCAGGATCGAGGCCGCCGTTCCCCGACGGACTGCGTCGGCGAGCGCCGCGCTCGCCCGTGCGACCCCCCTGGGTAGGGCGGTAGGGCGCTGCGGCGG
>SPBQ01000484.1 GCA_004525875.1 Myxococcales bacterium | reverse complement strand
CGCTCGTCATCGAAGGCACCCAGCCGGGTGGCCAGCTCACGATCACCACAGACGTCGAGAACTATCCCGGCTTCCCCGACGGAATCATGGGCCCCGAGATGATGGAGATGTTCCGCAAGCAAGCCGAGCGCTTCGGCACGCGCTGCGCAACGGGAGATATCGGATCGGTGGATCTCTCCAAGCGCCCCTTCACGCTGAAGAGCGCGGACACCGAATACACCTGCAACGCGCTCATCATCGCCACCGGCGCCTCCGCGCGACTGCTCGGCATCGAGTCGGAAACGCGCCTGATGGGGTACGGCGTTTCGGCCTGCGCGACCTGCGACGGCTTCTTCTTCAAGGACAAGAAGTTGCTGGTCGTCGGCGGCGGCGACTCTGCGATGGAGGAAGCGACTTACCTCACCAAGTTCGCGAGCGCGGTCAGCATCGTCCACCGCCGCGATGAGTTCCGTGCCTCCCAGATCATGATCGATCGCGCGAAGAGGAACGAGAAAATCGACTTCATCACGAACGCGACCATCGACAAGATCCTAGGCGATGTCGACAGCGGCGGCGTTACCGGCGCGATCCTCCGGGAGACCAAGAGCGGCGAGACCCGTGAGATCGCTTGCGACGGCGTGTTCATGGCCATCGGTCACGTGCCGAACACGCAGTTGTTCGCCGGCCAGCTCGAACTCAACGAGAAAGGCTACATCGTCACGAAGCCCGACTGCACCTACACGAGCGTCGAGGGCGTGTTCGCGTGCGGCGACGTGCAGGACTCGGTCTATCGTCAGGCAGTGACGGCTGCGGGCAGCGGATGCGCCGCTGCGATCGACGCCGAGCGGTGGCTGGCCGAGCGCGAGGCCTGATCGCCGACGCCCCGTACTACGGCCGCGGGCTGTCCCGCCGCCGCAGTCTGAAGCGGGCCGGCGTGCGCCTCCTCGCGTACATCCTCCCGACCCTCTATCTCCTCTACATGCGCATCGTCGCCGCCACCGGCCGCGTCGACACCGCCGGCGCCCAGCCCCTGTTCGCCGCCAGCGAGCAGGGAAAACGGGTGGTGATCGCTTTGCTCCACCAGGACCTGTTCTGCTGTCCATACCTGTTCCGCGATCGCGGCATCGTCACCGTCGCCAGCGCCGGCGATGCCGGCGACCTCATCAGCGCTATTCTCGAGCGCTGCGGCTTCGACGTCCTGCGCGGCGGGACCAGCTCGCGCGCAAGCCGGCGCTCACCGATCTTCGAGGAGCTCCGCGCGCGAATCGCCGCCCGCCCCGATGCGATCACCGCCGTCACCCCGGACGGTTCTCGCGGGCCGGCCGGAGCCGTTCAGCCCGGCATCGCGATGCTGGCCTGCAGAACGGGCGCCGAGCTCCAATTCCTCAAGATCCACGCGCGCCCGGCGCTCTACCTGCCCACCTGGGATCGGACCATGATCCCCCTTCCCTTCGCCCGCATCGGGCTGCACTTCGGCAAGACGCTCGACGCACCCGAGCGCCCGCGACGCGCGGAGCTCGAAGCGTGCAGGCTCGAGATCGAGCGGCGGCTGCACGAGTTGCACGTGGCCGCCTTCGCGAGCGTCGGCCGAGCGCCCGTCCCGGCGCTCATCGGGCTGCGAGCCCGGCGACCGGCGCGAGACCTCGACACGACGCCCCCCCCCGGCGCCTGAAGCGCCACGCCGCACGCGTCCGATGAGTGCCGGAATGCTCGCCGCGGCATCACAGGACGGGCGTCACCGGCCGCGCGTCGCGTTGCCGCGCAGCTGAGGACGATCGGATTGCGTGAGCGGGCGGCGCCGCGATACAGTCGGCACGTGAGCAGGGTTTTCGGTCGCGTCCGGCAGAACGGCTACGTCGTGCGCGACATCGAGTCGGCCATGCACCACTGGACCGAACGCCTCGGCGTCGGCCCCTTCTTCCACGTCGAGCGAGCACCAATCGAGGACTTCCGCTACATGGGCGAACCGTCGGACCTGGAAGCGAGCATCGCGCTGGCCAACAGCGGCGGCCTGCAGATCGAGCTGATCGAACAGCGAAACGACGCCCCCTCGATGTACCGCGACTTCCTCGCGGCGGGCAACGAGGGCCTACAGCACGTCGCCTACTGGACCGAGGAGATGGACGTCGCCCTCGAGCACGCAGCGTCGCTCGGCTACCGCGTCGGTCAGTCGGGGAATGTCGGGGAGAACGGGCGCTTCGTCTACTTCACGACCGAGTGCCATCCCGGCACGGTCGTGGAGCTGAGCGAGGTCAGCGGCGCCAAGGGCGAACTGTTCCGTCACATCGCCGAGGCTGCCGCGAAGTGGGACGGCAACGATCCGATCATACGGATCGCGTCCGCGCCGACCGAGCCAAGCTAGCGGCGCGCGGGGCGACCCAGCCGCCCGAGGCGGCGTCATGCAATGTCATGGTTAGCTCGTGGAACGAGCTAACCCCGCCCGGCCGGCCGGATAGCGACACCGCGCTGGCGGAGGAAGCGCTTGCAGGCGGAGATCGAGAACTCGCCGTAGTGGAAAATCGACGCGGCCAGAACCGCGTCGGCACCGCCGGTCGTGAGGCCCTCCAGCAGGTGCTGGGGCGCGCCGACTCCGCCGGAGGCGATCACCGGCACGCCGACGGCGTCGACGATGGCGCGCGTCAGCCGGATATCGTAGCCGGCCTTCGTGCCGTCACGGTCCATGCTCGTGAGCAGGATCTCGCCGGCCCCCAGCTCTTCCATGCGGCGGCACCACCTCACTGCGTCGATGCCGGTAGGG
>SPBQ01000405.1 GCA_004525875.1 Myxococcales bacterium | reverse complement strand
ATGCTGTTGTCCAGGTTGAGGTACAGGCGGCCGTCCACGATCTCCCACACGTCAGGGTCGCCGACGAACTTCGCGCCGACGGAGACGCCGAACGCGCAGTAGCCGCCGTAAGCCGGCAGGTACTTGTCCGGTGCCTTCTCGCACGTCGCCTTGTTGGCGTCGCTCGAGAACAGGTACGTCACGCCGTCGTGCACGACCAGGTGGTTTCCGTTGCCACGCACCGGCTTCTTGCCGGTCTGGTAGGACACGAGATAGTAGCCGCCCACGCCCAGTGTGCTGTAGGCCGGCGCTTTCACGGCCGCCAGGGCAGGCCCGGCCGCAACGGCGATTGCCACGAGAGAGATTGCGAGTCTGTTGAGTGCGTTCATTTCGTTTCTCCTTCTCTGAATAGGTAGTCGAGTGGTCGTTTCGGTACGTGTCGTCTCAGCCGACGGTGCTGGCGGCGCTGGCAGCGGCCGGGCTTTCACCGGTGCTGTCCTCGCGACGCGCCAGGGCGACGCCCGTGGCCAGGATTGCCGCGCCGAGCCCGAGGTGCAGGTAGTTGTCGAGGGCGTTGATGTGCACCAGCCCGAGCAGGTAGCCATAGCCGCCTTCGCCGATCACGAAGAAGCCCAGCACGCCCACCGCCAGGTAGACGACGCCGAAGCCCTGCATGAAGCGGATGGTCGCCCGCGTCCCGATCATCGCGACCGTGGCGAAGCCGAGAGCCGTCGCAAGGTGCACGAGGTTGTGGGCTGCATTGGTGTGGAACAGCGCGCCGTGGCCGACCAGCGGGTTCGGGACGACGCCCATGATCGTGGCGAGCAGGAACGCGCCGGCGTATGCGAGCGCGATGGGTCGAACGATTCGGTCTTGCTGCATCGATGGATCCTCCTATCGGCCGGAATCTCGGGTCGGGAGCTCGACCGGCCGGCTTCTGTTGGGTTAGATGCACGAGCGCCGGGGGTCTTACCTCGACTCCGGGCCGGTCCGGCGCTAGGCTCCGCGCCGATGGCCGCCGGGCCAGGCCAGCGGGCGAACGAGCAGTGGCTCCGCGATCTGCGGCGCGAGGGCGCAGGTGGGCTCGCGGCCGGAGAACTGCGCGGCCTCGTGCGCGGCGGTTTGCGCAAGGCGCTGGCCACCAGGTTTGTTTCCGACGACGATCTAGACGACTTCACGCAGGATTCGATCGTCCGGATCCTGACCAAGCTCGACACGTTCCGGGGCGACAGCCGGTTCACCACATGGGCCATGGCGGTGGCCGTGCGGGTGGCGCTCGGCAGCCTCAGGCGTCGCAGCTACCGCAGCCGCGTGGAGGAAGTCGAGACGGAGGCCGTAGAGTCTGCGGCTGACCGGTCGGCGGGTATGAACGCCCGCGCCCGCGCCCTCGAGCAGCGGCATCTGATGGCGGCGCTGCAGGCTGCGATCCGCGAGCGGTTGACCGAGAGACAGCGGGCCGCAGTGGTCGGCGAGCTGGAAGGAGTGCCCTCGGACGAGCTTGCCGAACGCCTCGGAATTACGCGCAACGCGCTGTACAAGCTGCACCACGATGCGCGCCGCAAGCTGCGCCAGGCGATAGCGGACCGGTTTTTCCGCCGAAGACGTAAGAGAAGAGCTCCGGGAAGCATCTGAGTAGAAGGTGAAGCTGACGTACGAACAGATGCGGGAGCTGCTTCGACTGGTCGAGGCGACCAACGCGGCGGAAATCGACTGCGAGGAGTTCCTCGCGCGAGTCGGCGCCGTGCTCGAATCGCTCGAACCCGGAGAGAATATTCCACCCGAGTTCCGTGCGGTCGCGCAGCATCTTCAGGTATGCGGCGAGTGCAAGGAAGAGTTCGACGCGCTGATGGTGGCGTTTCGATCCTGAGCTGCCTGAGTCACGCCACACGAGCCCCATCCGGGATCGGACGAACGTTGCCGTATGAGAGGGCTCACAGGCTCGTAGTTTACAGATAGCTCGTCGGACGCCGAAGCGCCGGCCAGGAACCTCCGTCGAACTCGCTCTCCCCTAAGCCGTCGCGCATGGCCGTGTCGATCGGCCGTCGCCCGGCATTGGTGCATGAATCGAAATGAGTGCCGCGCTTTCCGCGCCTGGGCTGCTGGACCATGATCTGAGAATGGCGAAGCGGTCGAAAGTCCACCCCAGTTACAAAGCCGGCTTCCGCGTCACCAACTGGCCATCCTACGAACGCAGCTTGGCTCAGCGCGGAAGCCTGACGACGAAGTCGCATCGATACAAATCATGTCATGGCGCGCGGCGAACGCGGACCTCAGCTTCGAGACCGGTGGCCTCCACCAGCCTCAGAACGCGTCCGAGCGACACCTTCTGCAGACTGCCGGACAGAATTCCAGTCACGGTCGATCGTCCTAGACCAGAGCGACTTGCCAGCTGGGAATGGGTGAGGTGTCGTCGTCGCACCTCGGCAACTACCGCGGCTACCAGCTTAGCTTTCATCTGTGCTTCGACCGCTCGGCTCTTTGGGATGCCGAGATCCGCGGCGAGCCTAGTCGCGGTCTCTCGCGTACTCATGACGGTACCATCGGCGGTGATGACGATCGCGGCAGAAATGTCTCATATATGAGACATTTCTGGAAGGGCTTCGACAAGACCGGGTGGATCTTGGCAAAGCGCTTGATCCATCCGGTGTGTGTAACTACACTGTAACTACATGAGTGAGATCCGCTTCGAGTGGGATGAGCGCAAGAGGCGAGCGAACGAGAGAGAGCATGGCGTCACCTTCGACGAGGCGCAGACCGTGTTCTACGACGAGAACGCGTTGCTTATTCCCGACTCGGAGCACTCGCAGGACGAAGATCGGTTCGTGATTCTCGGCATGAGCGCATCGTTTCGGGCACTCGTCGTTTGCCATTGCTACCGCGAGGGCGACCGTGTCATCCGAATCATTTCGGCGCGTCGAGCGAACAAGTCCGAGCAAGCGACATACCGTCGACGGAGAACGTCATGAAGAAGAACTACGATTTCTCGAAAGCCAAGCGCAATCCCTATGCTCGCCACCTCAAGCGGCAGGTGACGATTCGCCTCGACGAGCCGACCATCGAGTACTTCAAGGGGCTGGCGAGTGACACGGACATTCCCTATCAGACGCTGATCAACCTCTATCTTCGGGAATGCGCGATCAACAAGAAGAAGCCCTCGCTGAAGTGGACGCCCGCAGCATAGGCGTTGGGTGTTGTCGCGCGGCGTTGTCAAGTTGTCGGCGGCGAGGCAGTTTCTGCCCTGGAATCGGGGCTCGTGCTGGCCGATTCGCGCATCCGATCTAAGCAGCAAGGCGATACTCATGGTGAAGCCCGCCGACCGCCG
This sequence comes from Myxococcales bacterium, assembly GCA_004525875.1. The sequence goes on along the minus strand of SPBQ01000405.1, from coordinate 22 downwards.
GGATCTCCACGATCCTTCCGGT
>SPBQ01000361.1 GCA_004525875.1 Myxococcales bacterium | reverse complement strand
CCCTGGCGCAGTCCGCCGAACTCGTACGGGCGTGTGGAATCCTTGTAGTCGTACTTCTTGCCGCCGGACTTCGGCAGGAAGTTCGTAGCGGGAATCGTGGCCGAGAAGAATTCCCCCGCCTCATCGGCGATCAGTAGAGTTACATCCTCGGTGTCCGGTGTGCTGGCCGACGAGTCGGGCATGACGAATGCGCCCTTTGCGACCACCTTGTCGCGTGCCGGGGTTGCGATCAGCTTGATGATGAGGCGCGAGGTCTGGGTCGGCAGCGAGTAGGTGTCGGCCGGATCGCACAGCGCGCAATCCTCTTCCTCGTCGACCGCGCCGTCGCAGTCATCGTCCAGCCCGTTCCCGCATACCTCGTTGCCGGCTGCGGTCGTCGGCTCGCAGACGAACGCGCCAGCCTGGCACACCTCGGTGCCGGCGTCGCAGACGCCGAGCTGGCCCGTGCTGCAGGCCGTCCCGCCACCGGGGTTGTCCTCGTCGACCGTGCCGTCGCAGTCGTTGTCGAGGCCGTCACAGACCTCGGCCGAGCCCGTGGTGTCGGGCTCGCAGATCAGGTTGCCTCCGCTGCACAGAGCCGTGCCGTCGCTGCAGACTCCCTGTAATCCGGTCGAGCAGGATGCGCCGCCGCCGGGGTTGTTCTCGTCGACCGTGCCGTCGCAGTCGTCGTCGGCGCCGTTGCAGGCCTCGGGCGAGGGGTTGTTCTGCTGCGTGCACACGAGCGCGCCACCGGTGCACTGCTGCACGCCGGACGCGCAGACACCCAGCTGTCCCGTGTTGCAGCCCGCGCCACCGCCGGGGTTGCCCTCGTCGACGCCACCGTCGCAGTCGTTGTCGATGCCGTCGCAGATCTCCGCTGAGCCCGGGCTGTCGGGGATGCACTGGAGCACTCCGGAGTTGCACTGGAGCGTTCCGTCCGAGCACGCGCCCGGGATGCCGGTGCTGCAGCTGCCGCCGCCGCCCGGATTGTTCTCGTCGGTCTGGCCGTCGCAGTCGTCGTCGAGACCGTTGCACTGCTCGGTCGCGGGCGAGTTGTTCGCCACGCACTGGATGCCGCCGCTGATGCACTGCTCGGTTCCCTGCGCGCAGACGCCTTGCTGACCGGTGCCGCAGCTCGAGCCGCCGCCTGGGTTGCCCTCGTCGATCTGGCTGTCGCAATCGTTGTCCGCGTTGTCGCAGAGCTCGGGCGCGCCCGGGAAGATCTGATCGTCGCCGTCGTTGCAGTCGGCAGGCGGCGCGAAGCCGTCGCCGTCCAGATCGGTCGCCGCCGCGACGACATCTGCAGCGACGTCGACGGGTGCCGAGCGACCGTACGCCTCCCACATGCCCTTCAATACTTCCGCGCGCGTCATGCCGGGAAAGCCGGCGCTGCGTTCGATGCAGTCGTCGGCGAAGCTGTTCTCGATTGCCTCGTTGAAGAGGAAGTCGATGTAGTCCTTGCTCGTGGTCTGGTAGTGCAGCGTCGCTGTCACCGTGACCGGTGGCACGACTCCCGGTGGGATGGGAACTGCGTACGGCGTGACGTCGTAGTTCACGAGCTCGCCGGAGCCCGGGAACGTCTCCGGGTAGCTGTGATTGACCGGCATGATCTGGGGATCGTTGCCGCCCGTGAACCCCAGCGGCGGGATCCGGTTGTCGATCGCGATGCAGTTGCCGAGCACGAAATGGAACATCGGCCTGTCCAGAGCATCGGCCGCGTCGCACTCGTTGGTTCCGTTGTAGTTCCAGATGCCTTGCTCGACGAGGTAGATCTTCGCCTGCGAATCGTGCGTGAGCACGCCCGTGGCCGCATCGTACGCGCCGCTCTCCCAGATCAGCTGACTGTTGCCGTCCTGCGCCTGCACGTTGATCCACATCCGCCGACCTTCGCCGTATCCGGTGGGCAGCTTGTGGCCGCTCAAGTTCGTCACCGTCACCTCGACGTCCATCGGCTGTCCGGCCGTGGCGGGCTCGAGGATCGCGAGGTCGACGGTCGCGGTGTCGTTTTGCAGCAGGTCGAGGGCGAGGTTGCGGGTCGCCGTGAGCTCGGAGGATAGACCGAGATTCGGGTACTCCTGCCGCAGCACGTCCGGGATCCAGGCGTTGCCGCCCACGAAGTAGTGCAGCGGCATGTCGCCGGTGCGGTTGTTGCTCAGGAACGAGGACGCGTAGACCGGATCGTCCTGGGCGTCGGGCATGTGACAGTTCTGGCAAGTCACGAAGCCCGGGCCGAGGGCGGAGTAGCTGCTGCTCTCCCACTCACGGAAGGTCCGCTCGATGGGGAACGGGATGCCGGTGTCGATGCCGCCGTCGATCAGCGTTTCCAGTGGGCTGGTCACGTTGTGACAGTTGCCGCAGATGAGAGAGTCCTCGTGGTAGGCCGAGTAGACCCACGCATGCGGTGGCGGGCTCTCACCTGCTCCCAGGTAGTCGTAGGGGCCGTGGCGGCAAGGCTCGAACTGTCCGCCGCAGTCGCCGTCGTCGATCCAGTACTGGCCGTTTTCCGTGTAGACGTTCTGCTCGCCGGCGGGCGGCGAGGGATTGATCATCATCCGGTGGCAGAGATGACAGTTGATGCCGTCGAAGTCGTTGTCGGGCTCGTCGATCCGGCCGAGCATGCCGCAGCCGTCTTCCGAGCCGAGCGGTGGCTCCGAACGTTCGGCCAGCCAGCCGCGGGGCGTGTGGCAGCGCAGGCAGAAGTCGCCCGCGCCCGGAGCGTCGTTGTTGGCGACGTCGAGCGCCGCCCAGAACAGCGGATCGCGCCCGGCCTGCGCCATCATCGACCCGGCCCACGTGGTCCACGGCTCGACGTGCAGCTGCGCGTCGAAGTTACCGTGGCACAGGCTGCAGTCGCCCGATGCCTCGATGGGATGGTTCAAGCCCGGTTGCGTGCCCTTGTCGGTCAAGGGCCCGGCGATCGCTGCGGCCGGCACGAGCGCGGCGAGCACAACCGCCGCCAGCGCGGACACGAACCTGTTCTTTTGCCTCTTTCCTCTGCTCATACGTGCAACTCCCTTGTTGTATGCACGCCTCCCCGTTGCGTTTCGGTCACCTGCATTTGACCGCCTTGCCGGACGACGACGGCACGCAAACGTCGGTGCTGTCGACGTAGCATGCGTCACCGATCTTGATGGTGACGGTCGAGGCCGAGCCGGTGAAGCCCGGCAGCTCGAGCTCCTGGGCCTTGAACGTGTACTTCGTCGTCGTGAGATCGCTCTTGAGCGACATCTTGCCCTGGCGCAGGCCGTCGTTCTCGAACGGGCTCGTACGGTCCGTGTAGCTGAACTTGCGACCGTTCGTGGCCTTGATGAACAGTCCCGCGGGGACGGTCCCTTCGTAGAAGACGCCCGTCTCGTCCGTCACGCGCAGGGTCACGTCGTCGGTGTCGGCCGAGATCGCTCCCGGCGCCGGCAGGAAGAACGTTCCCTTGGCGATGACCTTGTCGCGATTGGGTGTGCTCAGCAGCTTGATCGAATTGCGCTTGGTCATCACGCTGAGCTCGGTGGTGTTCTCCGGCAGGCACATCTGGCAGTCGGCCGCCTCGTCGACCTCGCCGTCGCAGTCCTCGTCGGCGCCGGTGTCGCAGATCTCGGCCGTGGCCTGGCTGTCGCCAACGCACTCGATGGCCCCCGCGACGCACTGATCGGTGCCGGCGTCGCAGACGCCGAGTGCACCCGTGCTGCACGCGCCGCCGCCGCCGGGGTT
>SPBQ01000082.1 GCA_004525875.1 Myxococcales bacterium | reverse complement strand
GCAGATCTCGCAGGACATCGCCCGGTTCGCCGCAAGCCGCCTGGCCTGCGCGGCCCGCTTCGCCGCCTCTAACTGCGCAGGAATCTCCGCCCCGCGCCCGAAGTAGACCTCATCGGGCGTTTGCCCAGAGAACGCCGCGTGGGGAATCGTCGCGTTGTACTCGGCGACGTAGAACGTCACGTGACGGCGTACGGCGGCAACGGTCTCCAGCCGGTGCAGGAATAGCCATTGGTGCTTAAGGTTATTCCACCAGCTCTCGATCATGGAGTTGGAGAATCTTACCTCCACCAGCGCCCGTACCCGGCTGAGCAGCCCACGACCTACCAAATCGTCGACCTCTGCATTGAAGTTCTCGATACCGCCGTCGGCCATGAGCTGTGGCTGAGGGTCACCACCCACCGCGTTGCACACGGCCGCTTGTAGGACGGCTGCAGCGTTGGAGATGTCGAATCGCTCGGCGACGCACCAGGCGAGGATCTTTCGACTGAAGTTGTCGATGACCGCATGGAGCCAGACCTTCGTGCCATCGACGAGTCGAACGCACGAGGCGTCGATATGCCATATCTCGTCGGGCTTGCTGGCTCGTACACCGACCTTGGGACTGTTCGGGTGAAGCCGCCTTCTCGGTCGCCTCCATCCCTGATCGCGCACGAGTCTGTACCAGGTCGACGGCGAGGCGAAGACTTTGCCGAGGCGCTGCGCCAGTACGGCGAGCCTACCTGTCGGGACGTGCCGGTAGCGCTCGGCCGTTACCATCTGTTCGATGACGACAACCTCGTCTGGCGTGAGCTTATTGGGGGAGGACCTCGGGCACATCGTGCGGTCATCGATACTGCAGCCCCGCTCTGCCCGAACCCACAGGTTGTAACGAGACGCGGAGATCCGAAGGACTCGCAGTATGGCGCTCGCGCTCAGGTTCTTGCGAGCGCGTTCGACGGCGCGGAGCAAGTCATTCCGAGCGGCTGGATCCGAGATGTAGACTCGATCCAAGCGAAAGCCTGCCACGCGCAGGACCGCAAGCAGCAGGCCCAAGACTCCATTCAACGTCTGGACGCGACGGCGCAGCTCTACCACCTCGGCCTGCAGAGTAACGTCGGTCATCTCCAACACGTCGAGACTGACGACTGGCTGCGGATCGCTGCAGAGCCAACCGGCAACAGTTGATCGGGGCACCCCCAGCTCGACGGCTATGCCGACGTCACCTGTGTGCCGAACCAGCTCACGGAGTCGATGATCGTAGACCTGTTGACGGCATTCTCGCTGACCCATCCTTCGGCATCTTTGCCTCCGGCGCCGTCGTCGCAACCTTGCCGCCCTGCCCCGCTCCACTGCTGGACTCCGGGTCCGCCGCGGCCGTCATCCAGATGTCGAGTAGTCGAACAGAATTGCCAGGTTTTGCTGAGAATCTGCTCCGCAAGTTCTCGCGCGCCCGCCGAGCGGCTTGCCGTGCCAGGCGGCGTCATGAGGTGCCAGCTCGCGACAGGGAATGACCGATCTCAGTACAGCGAGCAGTACAACGAGCTCGGCCCCCTCTCCTTACATCCTCGATCGCTAGCGCACTTGCAGCGTCCAGCTCGGGGGTTCCGATCCCCCCGCCTCTCAATAGCTGCGTCGCGCGGCGGAGATGTCGCAGTGGGGCCGACGCCGCATGTCACGATGGGCCAGGTGGTCGCCACGCGTGGAGGTGCTTGCGCGGTGGGAACGGGAAGAACGCCGAGGTGCTAGCTTCGTACTCGGCATACTTCGGCTTACTCCTACGGAGGCCCTTCTCGAGCAGGGCGGCGCCGGAAATCCGCATGAGAAAGATGCTCATGACCAGTGGACCGACGAGAGCCCAGTACGCGCCAACCGCAAGCGCGAAGGCTCCGAATCCCCACCAAAGCGTGAAGTCGCCGAAGTAGTTTGGATGCCGGGTCCATGCCCACAGTCCGCGATCCATTACCTGCCCGGCGTTGGCTGGAACCGCCTTGAACCGTGCCAGCTGGTAGTCGCCGACGCTTTCGAAGATGAAGCCGACAGCAAACAGCACAAAGCCGAGAGCGTCGAGTGCGTTCAGGTCGCCGCCGCCCATCTGAACTACCTGCAGCGGCGCCGATACGATCCACATCAATATGCCTTGCAGAAGGAATACGGTGAACAGGCTGAGCGTGGCGAACCGATCACCGTGCTGGCGTCTCATCGCCGCGTACCGATAGTCCTCGGGCTTGCCGTAGTTGCGAATGAACAGATAAGCACCCAGTCGCATGCCCCACAGCGTGGCCAATGCGACGACGAGTGTCGCGCGAGCCCCGCCCTCACCGAGGGTCCATGCCACCCAGGCAATGACCGCGAATCCTGGTCCCCAATAGAGATCAACGATACTGACGTCGCGAAGCTTCAAGCTCGCGAGCCAGAGCGAACCCATGGCCACGAACGTCACCGCCAAGGTCGTGGGGAAGGTGAAGTATGAGCTCGCCATGATTATCGCACGCGGTGGAACCGGTAGTGCGATACGCGCCACTCGGTCCCCTTGCGGTAGCCGAACAGCTCCGAGCAGGCCAGGAGGAATAGACGCCAACGTTCGAAACGACGCTTGGCCGATATGTCGCAAGGGTGCGCGCTTAGCACCTCCATTGCGGCGTCTCGGTGAGTGTCGAGCCTACGCAACCAGGCCTCGAGCGTTCGCTGGTAGTGCGTGCCGCACACGTGCCACTTTTGCTCGACCGTCAAATCAGCCCTGAAGCGCGTCAGTAGATCAGCGGACGGCATGGTTCCACCCGTGAAGAACTCGCGTGCCATCCAGTCGTTCGGCCCTGAAGGATCGTAGAGGTAAGCAAGCGAGCGATGGCAGAAGATGTGAACGAAAAGCTTGCCGTCGGGGACTAGCCAGGACGCTATTCGATGCATCAAGCGTTCGTAGTTCCGCATGTGCTCGAACATCTCGACTGAGATCACGCGGTCGTACTGCGCCGCGGGTTGGTAATCGTTCATGTCGGCGGTCACAACCTGGACGTTTCCGATACGCCGTAGCTCGCATTGTTCCTCTATGACTTCGCGCTGGCCGGAAGAATTCGAAACTGCGGTAATGGTACTTTTCGGATAGCGCTCGGCCATCCATAGCGTCAGCGATCCCCACCCACAGCCTAGCTCGAGGATGCGTTGCCCATCGGCCAGCTCGGCGCGGTCGCAGGTGAGCGCGAGCATAGCGTCTTCGGCCTCGGTCAGTGTCGTGTCTGCACTCGGCCAATAGCACGAGCTGTACTTGAGGCGCGGCCCGAGCATCAGCCGAAACAGCTCGGCCGGCACCTCGTAGTGTTGTTCATTGGCGTCAGCCGTTGCTTCGGCGATGGGTGCGCGCCGCAGTCGTTCGATGAGCTCGGCCTTGGCTCGATCGCGTAGCTCCTCGGTTCCACGATCCTCACTTCGCAGACGCTCGACCAGCATGCGCCGGATACCGAACCGCACGAGCGGATCGGGGATGAGGCCGCGTTCGGCCCATTCGAATGCACGCTGCACCATGGCGCTCCGATTCGACTGTTCAGTCCGCGGTGGAGAGCGTTTCGGGTTCGGCAGGGCGGACCTCCGTGCTCGGCCACCGCTGCGGAACTTTGCGTAGCGTCTCCGTGTCGTAGCCGAGCTCAACGAGCTCGTTCGTGAGCATCTCGAGTTCAGCGTCGCTCACCTGCGGTGAGCGCGACATCATCCACGCGTTGCGGCGGCTCGGAACGCCGATGATCGTGTTGCGATAGTCGTCGTCGACATAGGCGATCAGATAGGCAGCACGAAAGGGCCAGACGAACTGCATGCGCCACTCAGCGTTGGTTTTTTCATCGTGTACCCAACCCCGCGGCGTGAACACGACCTCCGGTCCGTCGAATCCACCATCGCGAAATCGGTAGGTAGTTTCGATGATTCCCCCATCCGTGAGCCGGTAGCTCTCGACTCCGTTATACGCGCTCGCCTCGCTAAAGAACGGGATCTCGATCGGGATGTGCGCGAGCACGTACCAGTCGCCCATGAAGCGGTCGAGGTCGATCGGGCGCTCGACGGCGCGAAGCGGCGCAGGGTTCGCGGTCGAACATCCGACGGTGCCGGCTGCAACCGTCACCGCGATCGCACTGCGCCATAGGCTCGCCCAACCGCGGCGAATCTCAGTCGACGGGAAACAAATACTCGTTCTGGTTGCAGCGCTCATGTCAGCAAGTCCTCGAGCCGGCGACGGCGAAACGCGAAGATTCGATCGAGGTCGCGCTCGACCATGCCGCCGGCCACCAAGTCGCTCAGCGGCGACAGCGGCAGAGCGTACCGGATCCGGTCGCGGACGAGCGTGCCGCCGTTGTGCGGCTCGAACTCGTGCGTATGCACCCAGCGCGCGTAGGGGCCGCGCAACTGGCGGTCGACGAAGCGGCGGTCCGGCGTCCAGTCCTCGATCACGCTGCGCCACCGCATGGGGATCCCGTGCAGCGAGAGCCTGTAGTCGATCACCGTCCCGTTGCCGATGCGGTCGGGCTTGACCTCACTCACTTTGAAACCCAGAAAGTCCGGTGTGATCTTCTCGAGATTGTAGGCATCGCTGAAGAACGGAAACACCTGCTGCGGCGGCTGCGGCAGCCACTGTTCGGTCGACCGCTCGTGACTCAGGTCCGAGCACAGGTTCTCGAGCGCTGCGTCAAGCGCAGGAAAACGGAATTCGAACCCCAGACAAGCCGCCGCCCCCGAGGTGACGCGCTGGCTCGCCAGAAGCAGCGTCGACATCTCGCCGAGCGCGACCTTTATGGCTAGCGCAGGCACCGGAAACCAGGCTGGCCGACGCAGCGCTGCCGAAAGCGCCGCCGTGAAGTCGGCGTTCGTCACCGGCTCCGGCGCGACGCCGTTTACAGTTCCTCGAACAGCGTGGTTTTCCACCGCGTGGGCCAGCAGACCGACGATGTCGTCGATGTGGATCCAACTCATCCACTGTCTCCCGCGTCCTAGGCGACCGCCGAGCCCCAAGCGGAAAGGCGGGAGCATCTTCTCCAGCGCGCCGCCGCCGCGTCCGAGAACGATGCCGAAGCGCACAATCGCCGTGCGAACCTCGAGCGGCTCCGCGCGGCGAACCTCGTCCTCCCAAGCCTTGCAGACCTCGGCGAGGAACCCCTCGCCCGGGCTCGACTGCTCGGTCAGTGCTTCGTCCCCGCGATCTCCGTAGTAACCGACCGCCGAGGCACCAACGAAGCTGTTCGGACGCGAGCCCGCCGGAAGCGCCGAGATTGCCTGCACGAGAGCTTTCGAGCTCGCTACACGTGACTCCAAGATCTCCCTCTTTCGCGCCTGGCTCCAGCGCCGGTCGGCGATGCCCGCACCGGCCAAATGTACGATGGCGTCCGCGCCACGGACCAGCGATGGGTCCGCCGTCCGCGCATCCCAGGCTCTGACATTGCAGGGGACGGGCAAGACCTCGCGTGCGCGCCCCGTGTCGCGGGTGAGGGCCGTAACCTCGTGGCCTGACGTCAGCAGGCTCTCGACCAGGCGCCTGCCGATGAACCCTGTTGCTCCTGTGACAACGATCTTCACGTTGGTGACCTCCGTCGTTCTCGATGTCGGATACTAGCCCTGATGCAAAACCTAGTCAATATCTATTCAAAAGCTTGACAGACCTTCCTGCTCGCGGTAATCTCAATGCATGGCTGGCAAGGGCTCGAAGCAAGAGGAAACCGAGGCCCGAAAGGCGGGACCGGCCCTCCTTTCTATAGGGGCGCTGGCGCAGGCCACCGACGTCCCGGTCGCCACGCTGCGCACCTGGGAGATGCGCTACGGCTACCCGCTGCCGGAGCGCAAACCCTCCGGACACCGCGTCTACCCGCTCTCCAGCGTTCCCCGGCTGCGCCGGATCGCCGAAGCTTTGAATCGCGGCTACCGCGCCGCGGAGGTTGTTCCCGCCAGCGAGGGCCAGCTCTCGCAGCTCCTCAGCGCCGTCCCCCCCTACGGTGCTGCGGTCGAGGTGGCGGCCATGCACAGCGAGGAACCGCTGGAAATGGTCCGCCACTTCGACTCGCGGGGCCTCACCCGACTCCTGACCTCCGAGTGGGCCCGGCTGGGGCCGCTCGATTTTCTCCAGGGCAGGAGCGCGCCGCTGCTGCATCAGGTCGGAGAGGAATGGTCGACGGGCAGCCTCGACGTGGCGCACGAGCACTTCCTCTCCGAACGCGTCGGCGACCTTCTCCGCTCGCTGCGGCTGCCTTTCGATGAGCGTGCGCGCGGCGCACAGGTGGTGCTGGCGACCCTACCGGGCGAGCTACACGAGCTCGGTTTGCAGATGGCAGCCCTCGTCCTGGCCGTGTCCGGTTGCAACGTATGTTATCTCGGCGCTGACGTACCGGTCGAGCAGATCGCGAGGCACGCAAAGGATCTGCGGGCACGTGCCGTGGGCTTGAGCGTCTCCACGGCCCACGACCGCCGCCGAACGAACGAAGGAATCAAACGGCTCCGCGAAAAGCTGCCGCGCCGGATCCCGGTGCTGGTTGGCGGCGACGGAGTGCCCGTCTCGCGGACGGACGTAAAAGTAGTTAAGGATCTCGAAGAGCTGCAGAGCTTGGGCATGCGCCTGGCCGAGTAGGTCTATTGATTCGGAGGTCGAAGCAGGTGCACCCTCAGAAGCGCGCGATGCTCATCATCAATGTCGTCGGCGGCATTGCCGTCCTCGGCAGCTACGTCTACGGCATATCGACACATCCAAACCCCGGCGACGCGCTGTGGGGCGGCGTTCCCGACGCGTTGCGGCCGCTGTACTCGGTATCGATGCTGGCTGCGACGGCCGGATACTTCGCCTTCAGCAGCTATCTGTTCTTCGCGGTCGACCCGAACACGTCGCTGGTGGGCGCACGCGTCGGCTTCGGTATCGTGAACCTTCTCTATGCGGTCATCCTGGGCGCATCGGCCCTCTGGATGCCGCTGACGTTCGCGATGCTCGAGAACGATAGCGAAGCGCTCTGGAGCGCCGTACGGGCCGTACTCGCGATCACAGGAACCGGCTCACTCGCGCTCCTCTCGCTGCTCTTGATGCTCCAGCCTCGCCGACCGCGACTGCCCTATGTTCTCGCTGCCGTGGGTCTGTGCGCGTTCGCGTTCCAGACCGCGGTGCTCGATGCGGTGATCTGGCCCGCATACTTCCGGAACTGACAGGGCTGAGGAGATAACTTCCATGTTGAGACAAGCGATCCGTTCAATATCTCATCAGGGTTTTCGTGTTCGGGCGCCGTACGCTCGAGGAGTTGCTGAAATGAAGACGTCCGCTTCGAGGAACGGGTCCGATGTTCGGGGCCTCCGGTTGTCCTGCCAGTTGTTACTTGTCGCCTGTTGCCTTGCGGCCCCGGTTTCGGCCGCCGAGATCGAAGGAGTACGTTTCCCCGAGGTCCACCCTTCGGGAGACGTGCGGTTCGCTCTCAACAACGTCGCTCTGCTTCGTTACCGAGTATTCTTCAGGGGATACGTTGCCGGACTCTATCTAGGGGAAGGCGTAGGCCCCGAGTCTCTGTTCGAAGACGTTCCGAAGCGGCTCGAGATCTCGTATTTCTGGGGCATTCCGGCGCACAAGTTCGCCGAGGCCACGATCAACGGCATCTCGGCGAATCGATCCTCGCAGAGCGTGCGCGCACTGCAACCCGCAATCGAGGAGTTCAACGAACTCTACCAGGACATCGAGCCCGGTGACCGCTACGCGCTCACCTACATTCCGAACCGCGGAACCGAGCTCGCGCGCAACGGTGTCTCCCTGGGCACCGTGGCCGGGGCCGAGTTCGCTTCGGCGCTCTTCTCGATCTGGTTCGGCAGCGAGCCGTTCGATGTGTCACTGAAGCAGCGACTGCTATCGTCCCGGCCAGGCTAGGGTGCAGAACGTATGACGCGTGCAGTCTGATGCGTGGTCTCCACTGGTTCCGCAACGACTTGCGCCTGCAAGACAACACGGCGCTGAGCGCGCTCGTGGCGCAGGTGGCAGAGTGGCTCCCGGTGTTCGTGCTGGATCCGCGGCTCACTACCGGGCCGCACGCGGGGGCGGCACGCATGCGCTTTCTTCTAGATTGTCTGGGGCACGTGGCTCGCGACCTGGACGAACGAGGAGTGCCACTGCTCGTGCGTGAGGGGCCTCCCGAACAGGTGCTGCCGAAGCTCATGTACGAAACCGGTGCACGGCTCCTCTCGTTCAACGAGGATGTCACGCCCTTCGCTCGCCGTCGTGACGACGCGGTACGGCAGGCCGTCGAGCGTGGCGGTGGCAAGGTCTTGGCACGGCTCGACCGTGTCGTTTTCCGGTCGAGCGAAATTCGAACCGTGGGAGGCGGAGCCTATTCGGTCTACTCG
>SPBQ01000445.1 GCA_004525875.1 Myxococcales bacterium | reverse complement strand
GGGCTGAGCGAAACGCGTCAGAACGCCGCGGCGGACCCGCCGCGGACCGGATAGGCCTCGGTCTTCGCCAGCTGGCGGGAGAACTCGGCGACCTCGGTGGTCGGCAGCTCACAAACCTGCTGCTCGCAAACGTATGCGGTCACCGCGCCACCCTGCGCCTTCTTCCCCTTCACCAGCGGCACGAGCTCGGAGAGCTCGTCGGCGGCTCGTCCCTGGCTCGTGACGATCAGGACGCTGTTGGGCAGAAATGTCGACGCCACCGCCTCGATGAACACACGCGCGTCGGCGCCTGGGTCCGGCTTCACGATCACGATCTGCTTGGGCCGGTCGAGCATGAAGTCGATCGCGGACAGCAGCTTCGGAACGGCCGTAGGCCGTTCCTGCACCGTACGCGCGAGCGCCTGCAGGGCCTGCTCGGCGTTCTCCCGGTAACGATAGTCACCCGTCAGCTCGTAGAGCTGCAGCAGATTGCCAATGGCCACCGAGTTGCCCGCCGGTTCGGCCCCGTCGTAGTCCGGCTTCTGGCGGATGAGCAGCTCTTCGGCATCGGAGGCCGTGAAGAAGAAAGCCCCCGCGTCCGGGTCGCCGAAGCGCGAGATCATCTGGTCGGTCAGCTCGACAGACGCCGCCAGCCATCGCCGTCGCTGGGTGGTCTGATACAGCTCGATAAGACCATGGGCGAGGAATGCATAGTCGTCGAGCACCGCGTCGTGTCGCACCGACCCGTCGTTCCACGAACGAGCCAAGCGCCCGTCCCCCACACGCATCTCCTCGAGCAGAAAGCCGGCCGCGCGCGACCCGATCTCGGCGTAGCGCGGCTCGTCGAGCACTCGCGCTCCGCGCGCGAACGCGGCGATCATCAGTCCGTTCCAGGACGTGAGCACCTTGGTGTCCTTGCCCGGCGGCGGGCGCAGCGAACGCGCCTCGTAGAGCTGAGCCTTCGCCGCGTCGAGCTCGGCGTTCACCTCGGCAGCCGGCCTCCCGCTATCGGCCGCGATACGCGAGAGCGGCTTCCCGATATTCAGGATGTTGCGTCGCTCGAAGTTACCCGGGATCGTCACGCCGTAGTGGTCGTTGACGAGACCCGCCACATCGGCGCCGACGATCTGCGCGATGTCGTCGCGCGTCCACGTGAAGTACCAGCCTTCCTCCTGATGCCCCGAGGGCGTGCGGCTGTCGGCGTCCGTGGCAGAGTAGAAGCCACCCTCGGGGCTCGTCATCTCGCGGGCGACATAGTCGAGCGTCTCCCTCGCGGTCTCGGCGAACGCTTCGTTGTCGGTGATCTGGTACGCCTCGAGATAGGCGACGGCTAGCTGGGCGTTGTCGTAGAGCATCTTCTCGAAGTGCGGCACCAGCCAACGCTGGTCGGTCGAGTAGCGGTGAAAGCCTCCACCCACCTGGTCGTACATGCCGCCGGCTGCCATGCGCTCGAGCGTGAGCACGACCATCTCCAGCGCGCGGTCGTCCTCAGTGCGACGGTAGTAACGCATGAGAAACTCGAGCGTCACGCTGCGCGGGAACTTCGGCGCTCGCCCGAATCCGCCGTACTGCGGATCGTACGACTGCGACAGAGCCTGCACTGCTGCCGACAGGACATCGGCGGTCGCCAGTCCTCCCGGTACCGGCGGCTGCGCCTGCGCCTGCAACTTGCGCGTGATCTTCGCGGCCTGGGTGACCGTTTCCTCTCGGCTCTCAGCGTACTGCTCCGCCAGCTTCTGAAGGATCGTGAGAAAGCCGATCCCCGACCCACGATCGCCGTCGCGCGCCGGGAAATACGTACCCCCGAAGAACGGCTCGCGGTCGGGCGTCAGCACGACCGTCATCGGCCAGCCGCCACGGCCGCTCATCGCGCGCACCGCGTTCATGTAGACGTTGTCGATGTCAGGCCGCTCCTCTCGATCGACCTTGATCGCAATGAAGTTCTCGTTCATGTACGTCGCGATCTCGACGTCCTCGAACGACTCGCGCTCCATCACGTGGCACCAGTGGCAGGTCGAGTAGCCGACACTCAGGATCACCGGTCGCCCGAGCTTCCTCGCCAGCTCGAACGTTTCGTCCGACCATGGATACCAGTCGACCGGGTTGTGCGCGTGCTGGAGAAGGTAGGGGCTCGACTCCAGGATCAGCCGATTCGTGTAGACGGGAGAGCCCTCGACGTTGCGGTGGTGCGTCCGGGGCCGGTAGCCCTCCGGCTTCGAGTTGAGCGCGACCGCGAGCCGGTGGCGGAACTCGTCGCCGTACGGCTGTCCGCCGGGCGCGCTCAGCGGGACCTTCCAGTCCCGGATCACGGGTCGCTCCTCCGCTGCCGCCGAGCGTGCACTGTCGTCCTTCTCCTTGGGTCCGGAGCACGCACACACGAGCAGGGCCAGCACGGATATCGAGAGCGCCTCCAGCAAGGCGGGGCCCGAGCCGTCGCGCGTTCGATCGACCATCACTCGTTTCCCCCGAACCAGCGCCAAGCCTCTACGAAGCGCGGTGAGATTTCCAGCCTGCGGCCCGCGGAACCGACGCACCCGCCACGTGGCGATGGGGAGCGGTCCGGACTAAAAACGGCCGCGTGGCCAAGCTGATCGTCGACGATCCCGCCAACGGCGACACCGCCGCCGAGCTCGAGCTCGCCGGGCCGGAGGAGGTTGTCGCGCTGGCCGGCGCCGCGGTCTCGGCCGGGCGTGCGCTCGCGTCGATGTCGGTGCCCGAGCGCATCGTGGTCTGCGAGAGTTTCATCGCGCGGTTCGAGGCCGACGCCGACCGGATCGCGCGCGACGTGACGCGGCAGATGGGCAAGCCCGTGGCCCAGGCCCGTGGCGAGGTCGCGACAGCCATTGCCCGGGCCCGCGCCATGATGTCGCTAGCCGAGGAGTGCCTCGCCGACACGGAGCTTCCCGGCCCCGTCGGTTTCGAGCGGCGCATCCAGAAGGTGCCGATTGGTGTCGTCCTGAACATCGCCGCCTGGAACTACCCGCTGCTCATACCCGTCAACGTTGTCGTGCCCGCCGTCTTGGCCGGCAACGCCGTCATCC
>SPBQ01000227.1 GCA_004525875.1 Myxococcales bacterium | reverse complement strand
CGGCGAGCGCGGCGGTCCAGTGGCTGCGAGACGCGCTCGGTGTGCTCACTGACAGCGCGCAGAGCGCCGCGCTCGCCGCCAGCGTCGCGGACACCGGCGGCGTCTGGGCCGTCCCGGCGTTCCAGGGAATCGGCGCCCCACTGATGAAGCCGGACGCACGCGCCGCCATCGGCGGCCTGTCGCGCGGCAGCGGACGCGCCCACATCGTGCGCGCGGTCCTCGAGGGAGTCGCTCATCGGGTGGCGGATGCGGCAGAGACGGTCTGGGAGACCGGCTACCGGCCGGACACCATTCGTGCCGATGGTGGTGCCAGTCGTAACGACTTCCTGATGCAGCTGCAGGCCGATTTTCTGGGGATACCCGTCGAGCGTAGCGATGTGCCAGACGGCGCGGCAGTCGGCGCGGCCGCCCTGGCGGCCATGGCGACCGGCGTGGCCCTGGATGGTTGGGCGGCAGCGTTCTCGCCGGATCGAGTTTTCGAGCCGGGTCTGGACGAGACGACAAGGCTCGAGCTGCGAAACGCCTGGAAGAAACGCTGCGCCCTGATCGCAGACAACCCCTGAGATCGACGACGGTGTCGGTGAGGCTCGTCATCTTCGATTGCGATGGCGTTTTGTTTCACTCGGAACGGGCCAACATCGCTTTCTACAACGCCGTGCTGCGCGAGATAGGCGAGCCGCCGCTGGCCGCTGATGCAGAGAGCGCTGCCCACGCCCTTGCGTCTTCTGACCTCTACCAGAAGTACTTCGGCGACCGCCCCGCGGTCCTCGCCCGCGTGAGGGAAGCGTCGCGCACGCTCGACTACGGGCCGTTCTATCCGTTGATGAAGCCGCACGATCGCCTGCGCGAGATCCTGGCGAGGCTGCGCGCTAGGTACCGCACGGCGATGGCCACGAATCGAGGCAAGACGGCTCACGGCGTGCTCCGGCACTTCTCTCTTGACGATCTGTTCGATCTCGCCGTCGGCGCGCTCGACGTCGAGCGTCCCAAGCCTCACCCGGACATGCTCCTGCGCTGCCTCGAGCACTTCGACATGGTTGGTGACAGTGCCGTCTATGTCGGGGACCAGACGATCGACGCCGCATCGGCGCGGGCCGCGGGATTGCGATTCATCGGCATCGGGCCCGCTGCCCGTGCGGCGCGCTACGGAATCGAGCGCCTCGACGAGCTCGAATCACTGCTCGCGTCGTTGTGAGACCTAGGCGGCGAACCGAGCTGCGCGCGTCGCGGCCTACGACTCGTTCAGGCGGTTGATGAGCTGTCGCAGGCGTCCGTAGCTTCTTGTGTCGAACGCGAGCTCGATGCGCGGAAGGTGTGTGAGCGCGGGCTCGTCGAACTCTTCGTGATAGGGCTCGCGCGGCACGATCGGCCGACCGCCCAGAATGTCGGCGAACTCGGCGCTCAGGGCCTCGAGGACGGGCGCCGCGACTTCGTGGTTGGTGCGAATCACGAGCCGGCCGCGGATCGTGCGCGAGGAGTGATAGGTTCGGTAGAACGTCTGGATCTCGCGAACCGCCTCGTCGGCATTGTTGGTGATCGTGTAGAGCGACATGTCGTCCGGACCGATGAGGCCGAGCCGAAGGATGTGGTCGCGAACGTACTGGTCCCACGTCTTCCAGTACGTCCCTTTCTCGGTGTCGAGGAAGATCACGGGCACCAGGCGCGACTTGCCGGTCTGGATGAGCGTGAGCGCCTCGAAGCCCTCGTCGTGCGTCCCGAAGCCGCCGGGGAAAAGGACGATCGCCGAGGACTCCTTCAGGAAGAAGAGCTTCCGTGTGAAGAAGTACTTGAACTCGACGAGCTTCTCGTCGCCGTGGATCTCGGGGTTGGCGTCGTTCTCGAACGGGAGCTTTATGTTGACGCCGAAGCTGCGCTCGCGGCCGGCGCCTTCCTGACAGGCGTGCATGATCCCCGGACCGGCGCCGGTGATGGCCATGTAGCCAGCGTCCGCAGCGTTGCTCGCGAAAGTTCTGGCGAGATCGTACTCGGGTTCTTCAGGGCGCGTGCGTGCCGATCCGAACATGGTGACCTTGCGGACGTGCGCGTAGGGGCGGAAGCAGTTGAGCGCGGCACGGATCTCCGAGAGCGCCGAGTCGACGAGCTTCAGGTCCACGACAGGGGTCGGGTCGCGCGCCAGCGCGATGCAGGTCTCAATCATGCTCCGCACGAGCGGTCCGGTGCGCGAGTCTCCGCCAGGAATCGGCACGTGAGACATGAGCGCGGAAACCGCCTCGGCCAACGGGTCGGGTTCGGGCTTGCAGTTGCCGGTCATGGGTCGCCGACATTCTAGCAGGTCGCGCGCGCCGTCCCGCCCCCCGGCGCCGACGAACGCAGCGGGCCGGCGAGCGGTGGGATCAGCGCGTGGGCGCGGGCCGCGCGTCTTCGATGGCGAAGCCGGGCGTAGTCGCGATCCCGTTGGCGTCCTCGAGCACCGCTTCGACTCCCGCAGCGCGGGCACGCTCGAGCCCGTTCCGGCCGAGCACGATGAGTGCGGTTGACCAGTACTCTGCGGTCGTGGCGTCGTCGGCATGCACGGTCACGAGGACCGGCGGCTCGACGGCGCGACCGCTGCGGGGGTCGACGATCGCTCCGGCCGGGTTCGCGGCGGGACTAGCCCGCGACGTCGAGAGTGAGCCGGCCTCGAGCGTGAACGTGCCTAGGATCGTTCCCTCCTCGAAGCCCGCGAGCACGAGTGTCCACTGCTCGGACCCGGTCGGCTGCTTGCCGACGGCGAGCTGACTGGAGCCACCGAAGTCAAGAAAGGCCGCCTGCACACCCGAGCCCAGGAGGTACTCCGCCATGGCATCGAGAGCGATGCCCTTACCGATGCCACCCGCGTCGAGCGCGGCGCCCGTCGCCAGCGTGGCGGTCTCGGATGTGAGCTCGAGCGTCTTCTCGATCCCTCGATCGGCGAGCGAGTGGCGCAGCGCATCGTCCACCGGCTGGCCGCGGCGTAGTCGCATCACCACCGGCCCGACGCCTGGTTCGAAAGCACCCCCGGTCGTGTGGGCGGCCGCCCGCATGTGCTCAAGGGCCGACAGCAGATCGTTGCTCGCTTCGAACGGTCCGGATCCGGCTGACGCGTTCAATCGTTGCAGCTCCCCATCCTCACGCCAGGTCGTGAGCACGTCGTCCCAGCGCGCGCCGATCTCGATGCACATCTCGGCCATGCGTCGTGCGGCCGCCCCGTCGTCTGCGGTGACGGCGACCTGCAGGATCGTGCCCATGACGGGCCGGCCGGCACGCGCGGTGGCGGCCAGTGGCGAGGGCGCGGTGACGGCTGTCGCCAGCCACACACCCAGGGCGAGCCCTGCAGTGATCCCGGCGCGCGGCCGTGCGTCCCCGTAGCGTCGCCGTGTCATGGTGTCCCACCGCCCTCCGTGTACGCGCTTGGATCGGAACGGAAGAGGGCGCGGCCGACAAGCAGCACGACCGATAGGATCGTCGCCTCCAGCAACAGGAAGGAAGCGACCTTCACATAGGCGAAGACGGGATGGATGAAGCGCACGCCCCAGCCGGCAAGCTCACCCGTGAGACCGGCACCGAAGGCCAGCGCGATCCCCCAGGCCTTAGTCGGCATCGAAAGCGGAACGAAGAGCAGAAGGTGGGTCAGCGTGAGCAGAAGGATGCCCATGGCGAAGCTGTGGAAGTGAAGGACCTCGAGTAGCCCGGCGAGCGATCGCGGTTGCAGGAATCGCTCCTCGTTACCGCGGTAGTACTCGACGACCGAGGTCGGGTCGAGGCTCATCTTCGAGAAATAAAGGCCCGCGTTGGTGACCCAGAGGATCACTGTGTAGACGAGGAAGCACCAGACGATGACCTTGAGCAGACGGTTGCGTGTCCACTCCCCGGTGACGACGAACCTCACCTAGCGGTCTCGGTGTCCCCGCTGGTCTCGTCCGCAACCCACGCGCTTGCGTGGGCGTCGCCGTGCAGCACCTCATGCAGTGCTAGGGTGCGGCGGATGCCGTGGACGACGGCGTGGGAGCTCAGCGTCGAGCCGGTGATTCCCGCGATCGCTCGACCGACGAGCAGATCATCGGTGAGGCGGCGTCCAGCGAGCTGATTCAGCCACCGATCGGCTGGCAAGTATTCCAGCGGCTCGTAGAAGGCCATCAAGTGCGTTGAGGCGACGGCGCCGTCGGGCGTGAGAACGATCAAGAAGGTCTCCGGCAGCGTTCTGACGGTATGCGTGTCGAGATACGCGTATCCGAGCACCTCGCCGTCGCGGGTGCCGACGTAGACGGTTACGAGGTCGCTGTCGATTGCCGAGCGGGCGCGGCTCTCGATCTGCTGGTGCTGATGAGCGGTCAAAAAATGATCGTGCGGCTCGACGGTATCGGCGTCCGGGAAGGCAAGCGACTTGATCTCGTCACGGGCGTAGAAAACGGTCGCGTCGGCCTGTAGTGGGACGGTGATCGCGGCTAGGCAGATGACCGTGAGGGCTTGGGGTGCTCCCCATCCGCGGATGAAATCGTGGATCATCAAGGTTGTCGGGCGGACCGAGCCGGCACAGCCATTGATTTTGATAATGAGTGTCAATTTCGTCTCAAGTCAACCGTCAGCGAGGGCGCGCAGACCGGGCATGTCGGTTGCCACGGCTCGGTGGAGCGCGTTCGGCCGGCGCTTTCGCAGGTGAGGGCACGAACAGTGGGGATTGCCCCCTACGGGGGGGAACCGCTAAGATTCTTCTTGGCTCGCAGCGGAGGAGGGTAGGTTGCATGGACGATCGCAGGAGAACCGGTGGGGTGCGCCCGGATTCGGCCGATTCCGGAAATGACACGGCGGCCGAGGGTTTCGTCTCGAGCGCGGCGCGCAACATCACGACCATCCTGTCGTTCGGCCGCGAGACGGTGATGACAGCCGTCGAGGAAGCTTCGGATCAGGCCG
>SPBQ01000157.1 GCA_004525875.1 Myxococcales bacterium | reverse complement strand
GGTAACGGACAGATCGGGCCGTTCACGTCGCGGCCGCTGGGGTCGAGATTCGCTTGCTCGATGAAGATGTCCTCGACCAGGGTGCCCGTGCCGATGGTGTCGATGTCGTAGCGGCGCATCCGGTTGCCCTCCGTGCCGTAGAGGAGCTGATCGGGGCAGCCCGAGAAACGAATCACGGCCACCCGCTGCGCGTAGTCGTCGATCGGAACAGGAATCGAGCACTTGTCGCCCGCGGTTTCGCACGTGAGCTTGGATTCCGCGGCATCGAAGCCGCTCGCAAGTTTGTCATCGGCCTTTGCTAGCGCAGCTGTGAGCTTCTCCGCATCCGTTTTCTTGCGGTCGTTCGCAAGTGCCTTGAGCATCGTGCTGGTTCGCTTGCCGGCAGCCTTGAGCTTCTTGCCGGCGCACTTGCCGCCGTCCACGCCCGCAGGAATGGCCGCGGCAATGTCCGTTCCGAGCGCATCAGCGAGGGCGCCGACGGACGTGAGGTCGGTCACGTTCGGGCAGGGGCCGGTCTTCTCCGACTTGGAGAATGCCGCCGACATCTTGGAGTTGGCCTTCTGCAGGCACGTGGCGTCGATAGCCGCCCTTTTTGTTGCAGCCGTGGCGTGGCACTTGAGAATTGCCGCCGCGCCCTTGCCGGCCGCAGACAGCTTCGAGGCCTCGCATTTGAGCACCGGATCCGTGGCGGCCGATGCCGTGACCACCAAGGAGACGACGGCCATTGCGGGAAGCAAGCCAAACGACGCCTTCATTGTGAATCCTCGCATAGGCGGGCTCGGGGTAGGCCCCCCGCCCAGAGGAGCCCTGCCGGCACAACTCGCTATTCTTAGTCTCTCCGGGCAAGGCGAAGCAACGCAGAGTTTTCGCGTAGGGTAGGAGGCGAGAACCCGGGTACGGCGACAATGCGCTCCCTCCTCGACACGACCATCGAGCCGCCGTCTGCGGTTGCCCTATGGGCCCTGATGCGCGCTCTTCTGTTGACGCGCCCGCGCCGGTGGTCGTAAGTGCCTACGTGGGATCGGGGACATTCTACGCAACGACGGTTGGGGTTGCGGGCGCGTTGGCGGGGGAGTCGCGTCCGGGGGGGCGCGCGTGAGCTCAGCGCCCGGCCGGCTCGCCACCGCCACGCGCGGGAGCTCCCTCCTCGCCGAGATCGCTGCGGGCATCGACAGCGTGGTGCTGCGCGGAGCTCGCGCGATCATCGACCGGACGATCATGCCCGACCCGGCCGAGGCTGAGTCGTTGCGTGCCTCGGCGGCGTTCTACACGGGCAGCCCCTTCGATTGCGAGCCGCGGCGATTCTTCGCGTTTCTCGACGACGGGCCGGCCGCCGCGGTCGTCGAGGTCGAGCCGTTGGGCGACGCTCGCTGCGGGGCCAGCCGTGAGGGGCTCAGATTCGAGAGTCGCTACGCACCTGTGAATCCGGACCATCTCGCTGTGCATCAGGCGGCCATCGCGAACCACGTCGCGCACGCAGAGCGCTGGTACCACGCCGGTGCGCGCGACCACCCAACCATCGTTGCCTTGCACGGATTCGGCACGGGATATCCGAGTATCGATGCGACGGCACTGATGGCCTCCGACTTCTACGCTGCCGGTTTCGACGTGATCCTCTTCACGCTGCCGTTGCACGGCCGTCGTACGCCGGAGGGGGTGCGCCTCTCGGGCCGCGCGTTCGCCAGCACCGACGTCGCCGAGATCAACGAGGCGCTCGGCCAGGCCGTGCACGACATCAGCGCGCTGGTGCGATGGGTCCGACATCACAGCGGCCGTCCGCTCGGGCTGGTCGGTATCAGTCTCGGCGGTTATGTCGCCTCGCTGATGGCCGGCCTGAGCGACGAGCTCGACTTCGTGATCCCGATCATTGCGCCGGTCTGCTTCGGCGACCTCGCGCACCGTTTCATGGCGGCCAGCACTCGCTACCGCTCACGACCCGCGGCGCTCGCGCGCGAGGAGTTCCAGGCGGCCTACCGCGTTCACAGCCCGCTTACCTATGAGTTACGATTGTCGCCCGATCGAGCGCTGATCGTCGCGGGCCTAGGTGACCGTATCGTCCCGGCCGAACACCCGCAGTGGCTGTGGGCGCACTGGGGCGAGCCCGGAATCTATTGGTTCGCGGGCAGCCACGTAGCGCCGTTCGGCCGCAAGAAGGTCTTCGCCGAGATCCGCGCGTTTCTCGCACGCCTGGGCTTGTGAGCCGGACCGGCCGCGCCTTGCAACTTTCCCGGCAATCGTGCACGCTTCGAGGAATTTGACGGTTCGTCAAAAACGCTCGCGACCACGATCCGTGCGGTCACGCGGTCGCGCGGGTGGAGGAGAACAGGATGCGTCCGGATGACATGATCCTCGTCAGCGTCGATGACCACGTGGTCGAACCGCCCGACGTGTTCGAGGGCCGGATGCCACGCAATCTGGCGGATCGCGCGCCGAAACACGTCCGCAAGAGCGACGGCAGCGACGTGTGGACGTTCGAGGGCGCGAGCCTGCCGAACATCGGCTTGAACGCCGTGGCGGGCCGTCCGCCGGAGGAGTACGGCGTCGAGCCGACGTCCTTCGACCAGCTGCGGCCAGGCTGCTACGACGTCGATGCTCGCATCGGCGACATGAACGCCAACGGCGTGCTCGCCTCGATCTGTTTCCCGTCGTTCCCCGGCTTCGTCGGTCAGGTCTTCGCCAACTGCAAGGACAAGGAGCTCGCGCTGGCCTGCCTGCGCGCCTACAACGACTGGCACATCGAGTCGTGGTGCGGGAGCCATCCCGGCCGCTTCATCCCACTGTCGCTGCCGCCGATCTGGGACGCCGAGCTGGCGGCCGCCGAAGTCCGCCGCGTGGCGAAGATGGGTTGCCATGCCATCAGCTTCTCGGAGAATCCCGAGAAGAACGGCGTGCCGAGCCTGCACGATCGGAGCTGGGATCCGTTCTGGCGCGCATGTGAGGAGGAAGGCTCGGTCATCTGCATTCACATCGGCTCCGGCGCGGGCATGGCCTTCACCTCGATGGACGCACCGGTCGACGTGATGATCACGGTGCAGCCGATCAATATCTTCGGCTGCGCATCGGACCTGCTCTGGTCGCGCCTGATGCGCGAGTTCCCGGGCATCAAGTTCGCGCTCTCCGAAGGCGGGATCGGCTGGATTCCATACTTTCTCGATCGCGTCGACTACGTCTACGAGCATCACAAGGCGTGGACCCATCAAGATTTCGGCCGCTCGAAACCGAGCGAGGTGTTTCGCGATCACGTCATCACCTGCTTCATCGACGATCCGGTCGGGGTGGCCATGCGCGACCGCATCGGAATCGATACGATCACGTGGGAGTGCGACTACCCACACTCCGATACCACGTGGCCGAACGCTCCGGAGCGTCTCGCCGTCAGCATGCAGGGCGTGCCTGACGATGACGTCAACAAGATCACGCACGAGAACGCGCTCCGGCATTTTCGGCTCGACGCGTTCAAACATCGGCCTAAAGAGCAGTGCCTGGTTGCGGCGCTGCGTGCCGAGGCGACCGACGTCGATCTCGCGCTCAAGAGTCACGGTGGCAAGCCGCCGACCGAGGGGGCCGGCACGCCGGTGACCGCGCAGGACATCGTCAATCAGCTTGCCAGCGCGTTCGCCGCGCCGGTGGAGTAGCCAGCGCGTCGCGAGCGTGTGACCGGAAAGGGGTACGTATGCGTTTCAGGGACAAGGTGGCCGTCGTTACCGGATCAGGTGGCGGAATCGGCGAATGTTACGCCAGAGCGCTCGCGGCCGAAGGGGCGGCCGTGGTCGTGGCCGAGCTGGACGCGGACGCCGGCAAGCGAGTCGCCGCCGAGATCGCGGCCGAGGGCGGTAAGGCGCTGTTCGTCGCCACCGACGTCTCGGACGAGTCGTCGACGCTGGCGATGGGCAAGGCGGTGCGTGACGCGTTCGGTGGTGTCGATTATCTCGTCAACAATGCGGCGATCTACAAGAGCATGGAGCTGCATTCGATGCTGACCATGCCGATGGATTACTACGAGAAGTTCATGGCGGTGAACATGACCGGCGCCCTGCTGGCGACCCGAGCCGTCTACGAGTCGATGATCGAGCGTGGCGGTGGCGCCATCATCAACCAGTCCTCGACCGCGGCGTGGATGGGGGCCGGGTACTACGGCATCGCCAAGCTCGCGTTGAACGGACTCACGCAGAGCCTCGCCAAGGAGCTCGGTGGCCGCGGTATCCGCGTGAACGCGATCGCGCCGGGACCGACCGACACCGAGGCCACGCGCACCGTCGTGCCGAAGGAGTTCATGGGCGAGATCGTCAAGGGAATGGCGATTCAGCGCCTCGCGCGTCCCGAGGAGATGGTCGGCACCTGCCTGTTCCTCCTCTCCGACGACGCCAGCTTCGTCACGGCGCAGATCGTGGCCGTCGACGGCGGTCAGATCATGCGTACATGAGCGACAAGCCGTTCCGCATCCTCCCGGCCGTAAACGACGAGAACGAGCACTTCTGGAAGGGAGGGGCGGAGGGGAAGCTACGCTTCCTGTGCTGCGTTGCCTGCAAGACGTACGTCCATCCGCCGGCGCCGGTCTGTCCGCAGTGCCTCGGCCGCGACCTCGAGGTTCGTGCCGTTTCCGGTCGGGGCCGTCTGCTCACGTACACGGTGAACCATCAACCTTGGATTCCCGGCTTCGATCCTCCCTACATCGTCGCGATCGTCGAGCTCGACGAGCAGCCGGGTCTGCGGCTGACGACGAATATCGTGGGCTGCACGCAGGAGAGCGTGCACATCGAGATGCCCGTGAAGGTGTGTTTTGAGGACGTTGGTGACGACGTGTACCTGCCGCTCTTCGAGCCGGCCGACGCCACCGCGACGGGGGAGTAGGAGCGAGCCGTGGATGCCCTCGAGCGCAAGACTCTTATCTCCGGCCTCGGCCAGTCGCGCGTCGGGCGGCGTCTGGGCGTCGATCCGCTCGCGCTCACCATCGACGCGTGCCTGGAAGCGATCGCCGACGCGGGTCTCACGCGAGAGGATATCGACGGTCTGTCGACCTACCCCGGCGGCATGGTGCCGGGAGCGCCCGGTTTCACCGGAGCGGGGTGTACCGACGTCCAGGACGCCTTGCGCCTCCATCTCAACTGGTTCTCGGGCGGCCCGGAGCTGCCCGGGCAGCTCGGTTCGGTCATCAACGCGTGCGCGGCGGTGGCGACCGGGCTGGCAAAGCACGTCCTTTGCTTTCGGACGGTGTGGGAGTCGACCGCGCAAGGGGACGGCCGCCGCCAGGGGATCGGTGTCTCCAGCGGTGGCGGCAAGGGGTTCCGCGCGTTCGGTCCGATGCAGTGGACACTGCCGTTCGGCGCCGCGTCGGCCGCCTGCTGGATCGCGATGTTCGCGCAGCGCCACTTTCATGAGTATGGCACTACGCGCGAGCAGATGGCCTGGATCGCCCTCAACGACCGCCGCAATGCCGGCCGCAATCCGAAAGCGATCTACCGCGATCCCATGTCGATCGACGACTACCTCGCGGCACGGTTGATCTCCTCGCCGTTCTGCCTGTTCGACTGTGACGTGCCTGTCGACGGCTGCACCGCATTCGTGGTCTCGGCCATCGACACGGCCGCCGACCTCGCCAAGCCGGAGGTTCGCGTCGAGGCCGTCGGCAGTGCGCTGCACGGCCGACCTTCCTGGGATCAGTTCGACGACCTGACGACGATGGCCCTGCGCGACGCCGGCAAGCTGCTCTGGGAGCGGACCGATCTGAAGCCGGGGGACGTCGAGGTCGCGGAGCTGTACGACGGCTTCAGCTTCATCGCGATGGCCTGGCTCGAGGCGCTCGGCTTCTGCGCGAAGGGCGAGAGCGGAGCGTTCATCGAGGGCGGAGAACGCATCGCTCTGGACGGCGAGCTGCCGCTCAACACGCACGGCGGCCAGCTCTCGGCGGGGCGGCTGCACGGCTACGGCTTCCTGCACGAGGCCGT
>SPBQ01000113.1 GCA_004525875.1 Myxococcales bacterium | reverse complement strand
CGACGAGGACGCCGAGGCGCTGCGCCGCGACGGGCTGGTGAGCGTCGACGTCGAGCCCGACCTGTACGACGCGTACTACGAGGGCTTCAGTAACGGTGCGATCTGGCCGCTGTTCCACTACATGACCGACCGTTGCCGTTTCACGGCGATGAACTGGGAGGCGTATCACAAGGTGAACCAGGCTTTCGCCGACGCCATCCTCGAGGTGGTTGAGGACGGCGACCGCATCTGGATCCACGACTACCAGCTCATGCTGCTTCCCGACATGCTGCGCCGGGAGAAGCGCGACCTGACGATCGGCTTCTTTCTCCACATCCCGTTCCCCTCGGCCGAGGTGTTCCGCATCCTGCCATGGCGCCGCGAGGTGCTCGTCGGCCTGCTCGGCGCCGATCTCATCGGGTTCCACACGCTCGAGTACATGCGGCATTTCTCCAACGCAGTGGCGCGTATCATGGGCCTCGAGCCACAGATGGACACGCTCAACTACGGTCGCCGGACGGTCCGACTCGGCGCTTTTCCCCTGGGCGTGAACGTCGGCGAGATCAACGAGGTCGCCCATAGCCCCGAAGCCGAGAAACACCTCGCCGATCTCAACGGGCTCTTCCGCGGCCGCAAGATGATCCTCGGTGTGGACCGGCTCGACTACACCAAGGGCATCCCCCAGCGACTCGAGGCCTTCGCCGCGTTCCTCAAGCGTTTTCCCGAGCAGGTCGGCAAGGTCTCACTCGTTCAGGTTTCGGTCCCTTCCCGGATCAACGTCGGCGAGTATCGCGAGATCAAATCCGAGGTCGATGGCCTGGTGGGGATGATCAACGGGCAGTATGGAATGCCCGGCTACTCGCCCATCCACTACATCTTTCGTAGCCTCGACAAGCACTACCTGTTCGCCCTGTACCGTCGGGCCGACGTTGCGCTGGTCACCCCGATCCGCGACGGCCTGAATCTCGTCTGCAAGGAGTACGTGGCTGCCAAGGGCGACGAGCCCGGTGTCCTCGTGCTGAGCGAGTTCGCCGGCGCCGCCGCCGAGATGGGCGAAGCCATTCTCGTCAACCCGTGGAGTCAGGACAGCGTCGTTGCGGGTATCAACACGGCCCTGGACCTCTCCGCGGACGATGCCTCGTCGATGATGTTCGACCTCTACGGCCGTCTTTCGCGCCACGACAACCGAGCGTGGAGCACGAGCTTCCTTGCCTCGCTCGATGAGGTGAGGGAGATGAACCGCGGCTCGGGCTACCCCGTGACGGCCGAGCCCGACCGAGAGGTGCTGCTCTCGCGTCTCCGCTCGGCTCGCCGCGCGTTCTTCTTCATCGACTACGACGGCACGCTCGTGAAGCTCGTCGACAAGCCGGAGCAGGCCGTGGCGCCGCCCGAGATCACGCGGCTGCTGCTCGACATGTCGCGGGTCCCGCAATTCCACGTCTCCGTCGTCAGCGGGCGCGATCGCGCCTTCCTCGAGGAGCATCTGCCGCGCGAGATCACGATCGTTGCCGAGCATGGGGCTTGCATCCGACGGGCCGGTGAGGAGGAGTGCGTGCACCTCGTCGATGAGGAGACGTATCGTGAGCTGCGCGAGAACGTGCACGGCGTCATGCGCGACTTTCAGAAGCGCATTCCCGGCTCGCACATCGAAGAGAAGGAGTTCGGGCTCGTCTGGCACTACCGCATGTCCGACCCGATCTTCGCCCACCAGCAGGCGCTCGCGCTGGCCGACACGCTCGGCGGGCTGCTGCAGCACACGCCGCTCGGCGTGCTGATCTCGAAGAAGGCGGTCGAAGTGCGCCACATCAGCGTGAACAAGGGCGAGGCGGTGCGCGCCATCATCGACGAAGAGGACTTCGATCCGGAGCTCGATATCCTCCTCTCGATGGGGGACGACCGCACCGACGAGGATATGTTCCGCGTCTACCCCGGCGTCAACGTGTCGATTTGCGTCAGCGATACGCCGATGCTGGCGGCCTACTCGATGGAGCAGGAGGCGCTCCTGGACCTGCTCGAGCAGATCGCGCGCCAGGCTCACGGCTGGCAGCGTCCGATGTTCGATCGCGACCGCGAGCGCGACACGACGCAATAGAAGGACCGCCGCAGGCTCGCGCGGTGCTTCTGGTGCGTCGTGTCGACATCGTATGATGCCGCCCCCGGCGGCTGGCGCGCCAGCCGATGCATCGCATGACGCCGCCTCCGGCGGCTTGCTGGGGCGCGGGTGCCGGGCTATCTGCCGCTGCATGGATATGGCGTGGGTGGAGATCGAGTACTTCGGCAACTCGCTTCGGGCGTGGGCGATCGCCGGCGGTGTGATGGTCACTCTGATCGTCGCGCTGGAGCTGACTCGTGGCCTCCTCGTGCGACGTTTCGGCAAGCTTGCCGCGCGCACCTCCAACCCGATCGACGACCTGCTCGTCGATCTCGCTCGCAGCATCAAGCTGTTCGGCGTGGCCGCGGTCGGGCTCTACATCGGCACGCGCTTCCTCACGCTGCCAGCGCAAGTGGGGTCGATCGTGAGTGTGGTTCTCACGATTGCGCTGGTGCTGCAGGCCGCGCTGTGGGGCAACGTCATCATCAGTTTCGCGCTGCTGCGCCAGTTCGGATCGGTCGACTCGCCGGGCGGCACGCAGCGCTCGGGCTACGGAGCCCTGCGCGTGCTCTTGCGGCTCATCCTGTGGTCGCTCCTGCTGCTGCTGGCGCTCGACAATTTCGGGGTCAACGTTACCGCGCTGGTGGCGGGCCTCGGCGTCGGCGGCATCGCCATCGCGCTCGCCGTCCAGAATATCCTCGGCGACGTGTTCTGCTCGCTGTCGATCATCCTCGACAAGCCCTTCGAGCTCGGCGACTTCATCATCGTCGGCGCCGACATGGGGACGGTGGAGCACATCGGCGTCAAGACCACGCGGCTGCGCAGCCTCGGCGGCGAGCAGCTCGTGTTCTCGAACTCCGATCTGGTCGGAAGCCGCGTTCGCAACTACAAACGCATGTGGCAGCGTCGCATCGTCTTCGAGTTCGGCGTCACTTACCAGACCTCGGCCGAGGTGGTCGAGGTCATTCCCGGCATTGTCCGCGAGATCGTCGGGGCGCAGGGCGACGCGCGACTCGATCGTGCGCACTTCAAGGCGTTCGGCGACTCGGCACTGATCTTCGAAGTCGTCTACTACGTACTCAAGCCGGACTACGGCGTATACATGGACGTCCAGCAGAGCATCAATCTGGCGTTGATGCGGCAGTTCGAGGCCTATGGGATCGAGTTCGCCTACCCGACACAGACGGTCTTCGTGCACCAGGAAGCTGTAGCTTCGGTCGCACAGACAGCGTGAGGGCGGCGCGCGTCTCGCAATGTTGCAATACGGCCGAACGCTGGTACTCTTCCGGACTCGCTCGCTTTGGGCCGTTAGCTCAGTTGGCAGAGCAGCGGCCTTTTAAGCCGCGGGTCGCTGGTTCGAATCCAGCACGGCTCACGCAAGATTTTCCGGAGCGCTGTCGATGGATACCGAACCTAACGCTGGCAGCGCCTCTACCTCTCTCGTCCCCATCGTCTAGCCTGGCCCAGGACACCGGCCTTTCACGCCGGCGACGCGGGTTCGAATCCCGCTGGGGACGCCACCCTTGAGGGGGGTAAGGGCAGCATGAACCACCAAATCTCGGGGTTGCGTGCGGCCGAGGCGCTCGCCGATCTCGATCTTGCCGATGACGTGTCCGAGAAGGGCTTTCCTGTCACCGATATCCCCCAAGCTCATGACCTCGTCGAACCGACCCAGCAGTTCCCGGAGGAACTCATCGCTAACGGCTGAGTCCATCGGCACCACCTTGTTCGTCGCCTCAAGGCTCGCGAGGCGATCTTCCAGGCTAGCCTTGTCGGTTTCTAGTGCCTTGATTCGATCGAGTGCCGTCGTCGTGCCTGGGCCGTCGTTCTCGAACGTGTTGGCCCAGCGTTCGATCGACCGCGTGGTCTTGCTTAGTCGACGCCGCAGGTCCTCGATCTCCGAAGAGGGCGACTTGGCCTGGCGCAGATGTCGGCGTGCCGCTGCCACGCACTGGTCTGCGAATTCGGGACATATCACGTTTTCGCGGATCAGCCGGTGGACCGCCTGCTCGATATGCGGCTGCGACACCGTGCCGTTTCGGCAGTGCTCCGTACCTAATCGGTTACGTCCTCGGCACTGGTAGTACCCTTTGCTGCCGACGTAGCCGTCGCCGCAGACCCCGCAGACTAGTGTGCCTGTCAGTAGGTAGTTGCTTGGTTTCGAGGCAACGATCGTGCGCTTCGTTCGCTGTTCGAGCACCCGTCCAGCGACGTCTTCTGAAATGAGCGCATCGTGCGTGCTCGAATTCGTTGTCCAGGCGGATTCATCCGTCCAGCGCCCGTGGACGTACCGATCACCTGTGCGCTGACCGTTACGCCCGAAGACGGTGTCACCTTGGTAGGTGCGAATGTTATCCTCGAAGGAGCGTAGAGTACTTTGTCCCCATTTCCCGCCTCGCGGTGCCGGGATGCCACGCTGGTTCAGGTCGATCGCGATCGCCTTGCGACCTTCACCAGCGGCCCGGCGCTTGAAATATTCGATGATGATAGGCGCGGTTTCGGGATCGATGATCAGTCTCGACTTGAGGACGGGCCTCCCCTCTCTGACTACTCCCGTGTCTTCGTGTTGCAGCTGGTAACCGAAGGGCGCGCCGCCTCCGGCGCGATAGCCACGCTTGATGTTCTCTTGCATCCCGCGAAGCGAACCATCCCTGGCCTTCATGCTCTGCCAGCGATCGACGCTTCGGAAGACCCCCTTAACGAACTCACCGGTCGCCTCGTCCATCCCCTCTGGAATCTGGAGATAGATGATGTTGATCCCCTTCGCTTCTAGCTTCTGCTCGTATACTGCGGCGTCAACTGGCGAGCGGGAGAATCGAGCAGTGTCGTAGATGTAAAGTCTGTCCCAGACGCGGGCGGTGTTCTCGGCTGCCGCGACCATGTCCTGAAAACCCGGACGATCATCGTCCTTACCTGAGATCGCCTTGTCCGTGTACTCGTTGACGACCTTGTAGCCGTCCGCGACGGCGCGCGACTTCAACTCTGAAACCTGCGAACTGACAGATACGTCGTGTCTGTCCTTGCTGCTCCTGGCATAGATCGCGGCGAATTTTTCCATGACTAGCCTCTCAGCTGTGTGGGGATGGAGGCCCCGTCGGTGATCGGCACGAAATCAGGAATCATCGTTCCGGGCAACGGTCACATGGAATCTGCGAGCAGACGAGGATCTGCGGCTTTCGATCGGTGGCTCCGCGTCCCCCGTGTTGACCTTCTTCGCGGCCGTGGCGAGGATTCGACCTACGAGGTCGATAAGCTCCCGCGAGGGGCCGTCGTGGCGCTCCCGTTGCTTCGCAACCAGCGGTTGCGCCGCACTCGACATGCCTCTTCCGCTAGCCATGCGCCGCTCTCACTTGTGAGGCCCTCGGCCATCGCCCGAATCGTTGAGCGCGACATACTTGCTGCTGGTTTTCTCCCCACGCTGCCGATTGCCACGACGTACTCGAACTCGATGTTCACTGTTCAGTGCCGCCACGGCCTTGGAGATCTGCGAGGGGCTTGCGCTGAGCCAACCCGCCAGGTCGGACTGACCGAGTTCCCTCTGCTCCTTCAGCAGATCCACGATGCGCTCGGCCAGCGTCGAGTCCGGCCTCCGACCTCCGCAATCGACGACCCGAAGACCCAGATCATCGGCCAGTTCTACGGTGATCGAATCCGGCGCAGCGCAGTTCCGGGTCTCAAACTCCAGCGTGACGGTCGGAGTGCCCGACTTGCGAGGGGTACACTGAATGTTCACGTCATGATGCTCGGGCCATTTCGACGCGCCACGGGCCTTGGTTCCACCGTGGTAGCCGTTCGTAATCAGACCCTTCGGCCAGTGATGAGTGATCACGACCGTGATACCCTCTTCGACGAGCGGGTCTTCAAGGCACCGTAGAAGCTCGGCGACACGCCTGCCGTCGTTCTCGTCGATGGAGTGGGTGCCACGGTCCCAAGCCTACCGTCCTCGGCCGTCGTGGTGCAGTCGGGCGGTCAGAGTTACGAGTACCTGAACGGGCTCTTCTATCAGACCGGCCCCGGGTCGGATGGCCAGGTCAGCTACCAGGTCGTGCAGGCTCCCCTCGGTGTCACCGTCCAGGCGCTCCCGCAGGGCGTCAAGCCGAACACGGTGAATGGCGCGGCGTACTACGACTACGGGGGAACCTGGTTCCGCGCCTACTACGAGGGAAATCAGACTGTCTACATGGTGGTCAACAATCCCCTCGTCTGAGCTCCGTAGCTCAGGCGCTGGTGGGATCGTATTCGATCAGGGCGTGTAGTTGCAGGTGCTCCTGAAGTCGCGGCCGGCATAGGCAAGCACAAAAGCCGTGACGCCGGCGCCGGGATCACCGGCTACAACGCCCGCGTGGTCGCGGTCAGGATCGGCGCCGCGGTGACGATCCCGACATCAATCCGCGGCAGCTGTCGTACGTGAGCTAGGCTACTCGCGACCGTAGGCCGCGGCCCGCCGCTCATCCGGGCGGCGTGTACCAGATCGGCGACGTGTAGGCGCGGTCCTGGATGCTCGCCGACGCGCCCTCGGGCAGGTCGACGCCGAAGCGGAAGGCGTCGTAGGTGGACCAGCGCGGCTTCGGGATCTCGATCACGCGGGCGTAGTAGAACGCGTCCCGCGCCGGATCGAAGTCGGGGTCCGTCCAGACGGTGCCGAGCTCGGAGGCCCCGATCGTGTTGGTCCAGCTCGCGGTTTTCGCGTCGACCGTGTTGCCGACCGCGGGCAGCTTCCCGTCCTTGCCGATCTTGCGCTCCCCAGACCAACGCACGTCGTAGATCTTCTCGTGCGTTTCGCCGTCCTCGTCGAGCCAGCCCTTGACGATCTGGATGCGGTCGAGGTTGGCGCCGATCGGATCGCGCAGGGCGAACACCATGAACGTCGGCGTGGCGGCGGCTTCGGGACGGGCCGGCAGGTCCGCGCCCATGGGCACGCCCTTGTCGTAGCCGGCGAAGGCGGGCTCGCGGCTGTTGATGTCGGCCGGCGTGAACGTCCACCCGCCGAACAAGCGAACCACCATGCGCGAGCCCGTGGTGGCGAAGACTTCTTTGCGCTCCATCGCGTCGAACAGCGCCGCGCGCGAGTTCTCCTGCGCCCACACGCCGACGAGGCCCGAGGCCGCCTGCTGCCAGCCCATGATGACGCCGTTCTCGTTCTGCATGAACGGGTGCGT
>SPBQ01000235.1 GCA_004525875.1 Myxococcales bacterium | reverse complement strand
GTGTTCCTGTCTACCAGCCGCGAAGAGCACCGGAAAGTGTGAAGCCAGCGGGAGAACGCGGCCTGCGCGCCGTCAGGCGTTCGTGAGCTCGAGCGCGCCGGTGCCACCCAGGCCGGCGGTCATGGCGCCGTCGACGGTGACGGCAGCGCCCGAGATGAACGACGCATCGTCGCTCATCAGGAACGTCACCAGCTTGGCGACGTCCTCGGGCTCGCCAATCCGGCCCAGCGGGTGCGCACTCTTGCCGATGGCTTCGAGGACCTCGGCGCCACCCAGCGAGCTCAGCGCCGCCACGCCCATGGGTGTGCGGATGATGCCCGGGCAAACGGCATTCACGCGGATTCCCGACCGACCGTACTCTGCAGCGGCGTTCTTCGTCAGACCGACGACAGCCCACTTCGAAGCGTTGTAGCTCGACATGCCCGGTACGCCGGTGATCCCGGCGACCGAAGCCGTGTTGACGATGGCCCCGCGCATCGGGCCGTCGTTCTTCAGCATGGCACGGATGGAGGCCTGCAAGCCGTAGTAGACGCCGTTCACGTTGACGTCGATGAGCTTTCGGTGTGCTTCGCGGTCGGTCTCGACAACGCCGCCGTGCATCTCCACGCCGGCGTTGTTGAAGAACAGGTCCAGACGGCCGAAGCGCTCGACCGTCGTGTCGACCATGCGATCGACGGAGTCGCCGTCGGTGACGTCGCACTCGATGTAAGCGCCACCAAGCTCGCCGGCCACGTCGCTGCCGTCGACGATGTCGGCGATGACGACCTTGGCTCCGGCTCTGGCGAAGGTTCGTGCGGTTTCGAGTCCGATGCCCGAGCTTCCGCCCGTGACGATGGCAATCTTGTCGTCCAGTCTGTTCATGACCGCCGCTTTGTATGCGATACGCGCGTGCAGTGACAACCGTGATCGCGAGTCGGCGGCGAGTGAGCCTACGAAACTTTTTCGCCCGTCGC
The DNA here is from genome assembly GCA_004525875.1 of Myxococcales bacterium. The sequence continues at coordinate 3,876 of SPBQ01000235.1, read as the reverse complement.
GCGAGAAGTCCTGTCAGGGTGGCAGAAAAGTTAGAGCTCTGTGCCGACGAACAACGCGTTCTGAGCCGGGTCCGACGCTGCGTCGCGTTGCGCGGGTGACGTTCGGTAGGCTACGGGCCGTAGACGGCGAGACTCGGGCCCCCCGTACGGCGCCAGGCTAGCGCCCGCACCCGTGTCAGGGTTATCACCGGCCTGCGGCCACGGTCAATCGACTTGGCGTCGATAACTTCATCACGTCTCCCCCAGCTGCGCCCCGATCCGCTGGCAACACTTCTGTCCCATTCATAGCGTTTCTCCTGCGACGTCTGCATCCGTCGCATCGGGGGCAGCAATCCCAGGGGTGGATTGCTCCTGTGAACAAAGGCCACCCGCCCGGACGATGACGGCGGCGCTGGCAATACTGGACCAGGAGTTCACAGGTAGGCGGGGTCTCCACGAGACGGGACCAGTATGGAGACCTCCGCCGTCCCCGACGGCCACCTCGAGCGCGGGCAATGCGTCGCGAGGCGTTAACGGACGGTCTCAGGATCAGCTCACCGCCGCGGCAAACAGGTACCACTTCTCAGCGACACCCTTCAGCCCGTGCTCGCCCCGGTCCTCGAAGCGGAGACCCGATCCGGCCACGAGGTCGGTCAGCGTGCGCGAGACCACAACCTCGCCAGGCGCGGCCTTCTCGAGAACGCGAGCGGTGATGTGGACGGCGATGCCCCCGATGTCGTCGCCGAGCAGTTCGATCTCCCCGATGTGCAGGCCGGCACGGGTTTCCAGTCCCAGCGCACGAGCACCATCTCGGATGGCACCGGCGCAGTTGATCGCCCGCGGCGGACCATCGAAGGTGGCGAGTATTCCGTCGCCGGTGGTCTTGATCATGCGGCCTCGGAATCGTTTCACCTGCCCGGCCGCCATCTCGTCGTGAGAGTCGAGGAGCCGGCGCCAGCGTCGATCCCCCAGCTCGGCCGCTTGTTGCGTCGAGGCCACGATATCGGTGAACAGGACCGTCGCCAGCACCCGGTCGGTTGGCGTGATCTGTCGCGTTCCGGTGAGAAACTCCTCCACTTCGGCGACGAGGCCCTCGATATCACCGATGAAAGCCCTGTGGTCGCGGCCTTCCGGCTCGACAAGCTTCGCACCGGGAATCTGGCTGGCCATCAAACGGCCACCACGGATCGGTACGAGCGTGTCCTCACGCCGATGGACCACGAGCGTCGGCACCCGTACCTGCGGTAGGACCGCGCGGATGTCGATCTGCCGATTCAGCGCCCACATCGCCCGCAACGCGCCGGGATTCGCGGAGAGCCGCTCGAATTCTCCCCACAGAACGCGCAGCTCATCGTTGTCGGCAACCGACGGCCCGAGGAAGTCCAACGTGGCGCCGCTGCCCCAGTTCTCCACCATCTCCTCCGTCCAAGCCGTGTATACCGCTTCCTCCATACCTCCGAGATAGTCCGCGGCCTGCAGGATTCTCGGAAAACCTCCGAGCAAGATCAAAGCGGAGGTGCGCTGCGGATACGTCGCAGCAAAGAGCACACTCAGCGGAGCACCTTCGGACCAGCCGAGCAGCGCGGCGTTTTCCGAACCCACGGCATCCATCACCGCCCGCACATCGTCTATCCGCTCCTCGAGGCTGGGTGCGCCCGAGACGGGGTCAGAGAGTCCGCCGCCGCGCTTGTCGAAGCGAATCACGCGCGCGAACGAGGCCATACTCTCGATCCAGCGCGTGTAGCCCGGCAGCTCGTGAAGGAACTCGACATGCGACACAAAGCCCGGCACGACGACGAGATCGAGCGGCCCATCGCCCATGACCTGATAGGCAATACTGATGTCGCCGCTGCTGGCGTACTTGGTTTCGGGTAGCGGAGTCATCGGCTTCGGCTCTCGGTCATCGCGCGATGCCGATACCCTATAGCCCATGGCCAGTAACCGCTTCTTGCTGCGCTTGCTCGGCGTGACCCATGCCGCGAAGGGCGACAAGGCCCGCTCTGTCTGAAACCCGTTTCGACGGGCAGGATCGGCGCTCGTCTTTGACTCGGGTCGGCCGCGGCCCCACTGACTGACCTGATGGCGGATGACCTTTCGGGCACGCTCCCCGAGCTGTACCAGCTCAGGCGCTCGCACTTCAACGAGAAGGCTCGCTGGGGATTCGATCACAAGGGCGTCGCGCACCGCCGTATCTCCATGCTACCCGGGTTGCAGCGTCGGCCCATGAAGAAGATGACCGGTCAGTCGCTGGTTCCGGTTGCGCGCTTCGCCGACGACTTCGTTGCAGGCTCCGGCGCGATCCTCGCAGCACTCGAGCATCGCTACCCCGACCGTCCGCTGTTCCCGACCGACCCCGAGCAGAGCAAGCGCGCGCTCGAGATCCAGCACCGCTTCGACGAGGAGGTCGGGCCGCTGACGCGCCGTGCGGTCTTCTCGTGGCTGACGACCCGGCCTTTGTACTTCGCGCAGGTATTCGCCGACGGCGTGAGCACGCCCCAGCGGATCATGTACTCGGCCTTCATGACGCTCGCGACCGGCTTCGTCAGACGAGAAACGGGCTTGACCGACGAGGCGTCGGTCGAGGCAGGGTTTGCCGGTGCGCGCGCGGGTCTAGATTTCGTCGCCGCGAACGCCGGACCTGACGGCTATCTCGTCGGAGACCGTTTCACGGTGGCCGATCTGGCGGCCGCGGCGTTGCTCTCGCTCACCATCGACACCGGCCACCCGGACATAGTCCTGCCCAGGCCGTACCCGCCCGAGTACGAACGCTGGCTCGAGCACTTCGCCGATCACCCAGGCACGATCTGGGTGCGAGCAATGTATGACCGGCACCGCCCACCATCGCATGCGGTGACAAGCTGAACCTTTCATCGCCTGCGGCCCACATGCAGAGGTTCCATGCGGGTCGGCTGCACGTGAATGCCGAGCGGCCCGCGCGGGACCCGCACGTGCACCGTCTCGTCGCCGCGCGCGACCTCGACCCGCGCCGTCTCACCCGCGCTTCCCTCGCGCGTCCGCTGCTGCAGATCGTTGAAGCCCAGAATGCGGGCCTCCCCGTAGGAGAGGATGATGTCGCCACTCTCGATGCCTGCCGCCGCGGCCGGTGAGCCACCGATCACGGACGCGACCTGGACGCGATTGGTCCGGCCGGAGGAATAGAGCGACCAGTCGTAGAGATCGTCCCCGAACTCTTCACGGGTTCCGTTCAGCTCCTCGGCGAGCGCTTGATTCTCTTCGCGAAAGCGGTCAGTCCCGATCCAGCCCTCGCGCGCCGCGCGATCGGCCAGGTAAAGCTTGTCCATCTGGAGATCGGCCATGCGCGCCTGGTACGCATCGACCTCGCCGGGGTCGAAGCCGGCCTCGAGGAGTGCGTTCTCGCCCGCTGCTGCGCGCGACTGGTCGGAGCGAGACCCCGACTCGCGGGCCTGGGGCTCGGTCGCGACTCGCGCTTCTTCCGGCACGGACGGACCCTGGCCCGCCGCGCTTTCCAGCAACGTCTCGACACCTGCGGCCGCCGCTTCCAGGCGCGTCGCCATCCACGCTACATCGGCGCGAAGCTCGGCGTTGCGCGTCTGTTCGGTGCCGAGTTGCTCCTCCAGCAGCGCGACCCGTGCCAGCACCTGCGCGCGTGCGGCTTGCGCCCGGGCCTCGAGCGCCGCCAAGCGCTCCGAGCCGAGCCGCTCACCATGGATCATCGCAGCCGCGTAGCCGACGACACTCGCCAGCAGGATGATGACGGCCAGGCTCCAGCGGCCGCTGAGATGCTTCGACATGGTTCGACCCTCCTCGGCTCGAGCTTCTCCTATGAATAACCGAAAGTTCTCTGATTCCAACGTGGCTCGTTGCGGCGCCGTCGAGTTGACGGCGCCGTCGCGCCTCTCAGAACGGCTTCTTGCT
>SPBQ01000151.1 GCA_004525875.1 Myxococcales bacterium | reverse complement strand
TCTGCGCTGGGACATTGACTGCGAGCGGGACATTCCCTCAAGCGTCGATGTTACAGTACACTAGGGGCTTCTCATATGAGGGATTCGGAGGCTAGGGATGAAGTGTGTCCCTAACGGGCAAGCTTACACGTCTATGTGTACTCAGAAGATCTCGCCCGGAGAACGACTGAGTAGGCGGTCCGGTCAAGTACTCCCACTCCGATGATAGTCGCATCCGCTGATCCGATCGCGTACCGGTATAGGCCACAGCGTAGACGAGTTCGCCTCTACCTGGCTCGGTGTTGCCGACAAACCTTCCAACCCTCACATTGTCTCGCCTGGCGGAAAGATACCGCACGCACCAGTACACCCAGTAGTCGTCCGCGAAAATGGCAATCGAGTCTGTCTCCTGGTGTGCCGCGTCCTGAAGTATCAGGCGGAACGCCATAGCCTTTGGCTCCTCGGGACCTGTCATGAAAGTCCACCGAAACTGCCTCGCTCCGTGCGCTTCCCCTCCGGTAGTCCTGATGACATGAAAATAGTTGCCGTAAAATACCGCCAACATCGCCGCGCTAAACGCCACGACGCTCCACGAGGCTCGATTACGCCATCGCCAGCTTAACTTTCCTGCGAAGATCGCGACCAGCAAGAAGGTTGGAACGACGAGAAACATCGCATACCGTTCATGGCCGGATTCGATGGAGCTGTTACCGGCGATCAGATAGAACGCCAGCGCACTTGCCAGGAGACCATATCCCAAGCCGCGCTCCTGAGCCGTCAGCGGGGTGTGCTTGCGGAATGCATGGAGGAGCGGAGCTGCAAGAAGGAAGCCCGCCACGAGAAGATCGTAGATCCAATTCGTGAAGTAGTGGCCTACGCCGGTGATGTACTCGAAAACCGTGGTTCCAGACAAGAAGCGCGCGGAGTTACCGATGAACCGCTGAGCCGCGGTCGGGTCGGTCAGCCTCGCTTCGACGCCTGCTAGATACCGGGCAACGAGCTCAGGGTACAGATTGGTCGTCGCATAGCCGGCTACGGCGATGACGAGAGCCGCCATCGCTACGCAAATCCAAAGCCTGCGGCTGCCAAGAGTGCCGGTGCTCGAAACATCGCCGAGCAGAATACCGAGGAGCACAGGGAGAAAGAACACATTCGCAGGATGCACCAGCAATAGCGCCACTAACGCGACGACAAGTGGAACCCAGCGCCTCTTGAATGCGAAATAGATCGGGAAGAGGCAGAAAAGGGCCGTCTGGCTAGCACCCCACGAGAAGCGAGCGTAGGCGATGTTGAGCGGCGAAGTCGCGATCAGCAGCGTTGCGAGCAGGCCGACGATGCGACCGAACGCACTACCTAGCAAGACGTACGAAAATACAATCAGAAGTAGTCCGCTGACGACGGCAGGGATCCGGAGAGTGAAGAAGGAGGGGTCGCGGAACACGTGAACGACGGCGTTGAGTCCGACAAAGAAGGGATTCGCGAGCCTCCCATTGGGCGTCATCAGAGCGGAAATGTCCCCCTCGAGCAGACGGATTCCACTCAGCCCGAACCACGCCTCATCGCCGTTCACGCCAGGAACGTGCCCAAGCCAAACGATGCGGAAAACAGCAGAGATTGCGATGATGACCGCAGCAGCGATGCACAGAGACCGCTGGTTCATGTGTACAAAGCGCGACTTGAGTTGAGAAGTCTCACTGCCCGGTTAGCACCGAGTGCGGCTAGGCCGCATTGCCAAGAGACCCGCCGGCCATGCCAGCGCGAATAGAGTGCTCTTGACGTAAGCGTTTCTGTCGCTGATCTGGGACGACAAGTGTCTCACGATGGCTATCCGAACCGCGGTCAGTCCGTGTAGCCGAGGGATCGGAGGTGCTCTTGTGTCGTGTCATCTAGTACCGGCGACTCTGGCGATACGTCCTCGTACAACCGGTGGCCTCTATCGCGAGCGTCCGCTTCACGTCTCTTCAGTTGCTCAACGGTGGAGCGAACCGCGTCGGGATAGCCACTCAATCCGGCTGCCTGGACGTTCAGGCCATCCCGTTCGGTCGCGAGATCGCTCGCGCTATAGTACTTCGTCACACCAGTATTGTTCCAGCGAATCACTTTGCCGTGGTCGCGAATCAACGCGCTAAGATTCAGAGCAAACTTTCCGAAGCGCAGGGTGGCCAACGCGTCATTGCGGAAACCTTCTGTTTCCTTGCCGTCAAAATAATCCATTAGGCTATTCGCTGGTGTATCGTTGTCGCAACTTACCTCGAATAGATCGCAGATCGTCGGATAGACGTCGATGATGCTTACCACAGAAGCGACGCGTGGCACGGCTGATCGACGCCCCTTTACGCTGATGATTAACGGGATTCTGAGAACCTCTTCGAAGAGCGTGTTACGGTGCCCTTTCTTCCTATGCTCAAAAAACTCTTCTCCGTGGTCGGCTAAGACAATAACGGCTGTCCGATCGGACACTCCCGCGTCTTCGAGCATAGAGAGGATTTTCCCGAGGGTATCGTCGGTATATCGGATTTCCGCGTCATAGAGGGCGATAAGATGTTGAAGGTCGCGGGCCGGCATCCCCGGCCTGATCGCTCCGTTCTTTGCGAAGCCCTCTCCGGTAAACGTCCCAGTATAGCCCGGGTCGAAGAGTTCAACGTAACCCTGCGGCGCGACGTAGTCGTAGTGAACGTCCCACATGTGTATGAAGATGAAGTTGCGGCCCAGCTTCGGCCCCTCGGCGAGCCAACCCTCGATCCGGCGTACCAATATCGGATTTGTGATGTCACGATGGGACGCCCAAAACTGGCGAGGTTTCGGGGTATCGGAAGCCTCGTTTTGGACAGAGGTCGTGCAGTTTTCGTATCGTTCAAATCCTTGGCTCACGCCGAACGAGGGATGGAGGTACGGACCTGAGAAGAAGCCTGTGGTCCGAATACCCGCGGCCCGAAGGGTCTCCGCCAAGGTCTCGATTGTCTCCGGAAGCTTAGTGCCGTCATCTAACACTCCATGCGTGTAGTCATCCAGTCCGGTCAGCAATGCGGTGTGCGAAGGCAGAGTCCAGGAGGTTGTACTGTAGGCACGGTCGAAGACCAGGCCTTGCGCCGCCAACGCGTCCAGCGTCGGACTAGTGGGTGGCTTGTAGCCGTAGGGACCGAGATGATCGGCTCTCAGGCTGTCGATGCTGACCATGATGACGTTCTCGACAGACGCGGCCGCGTCGGGATCGCTCTTCGACGTGTCAGGCGTGCACCCACCCGTGACTAGCAGCCCAGCGACAACTATCGAGAGGATTCGCATCGAATCTGCATTGAAGCGTCTGCACCTCGATGCCAGATACGGACAACGCGTTCGAGAGTATTTTTCGAGCGGCGGCTCAAAGTCCAGTCGTGGGGGAGCCGTAAACTACGAGGCGTGGGCCCCTCTCGCGCACGGGATTCGAAGCGCGACCGGTGTGATCTGGGTCGTCGGCAGCGTTCGCGCGCCGTTGGAGACTGCTGTTTGTGCGTAACCGGCCGGCCAACTCCGTATCGCCCCACGTGATGCCGACGCGCATCGTCGTGGCCACGGAGGTGGACGATGGCAGGTACGAAGCGCAAGCGGGTTCACCGCACGCGCGCTGAAATCACAGAGATTCGCGAGGCGTTCGACGTCAGCGGCATGAGCGCGGTCCGGTTCGCGGCCGCCAACGATCTTCCTATATCGACGTTTCGATTGTGGCTACGTCGGCGCACGCGAGAATCCGCGCCGGCGTCGCCATCTGCCGGAGCCTCGGAATCGATCCGCAGGCGTACCTCACGGACGTCATCTCACGGGCCCCGGCTCACAAGATGTCGAAGATCGACGAGCGCACGCCGCGTGGTTGCAAGCTCGAGCACTCCTCGTGCCGATCCAAAACCCGGACAGCGCACCCGCCGTCAAGATGTCGTTCGCGCGACGCTTACCGATAGTCTGACCTGCTGTATGTATCCGAGCGCGCGGAGCAGCTTGCCCCAGTCCTCAACCGGCCGGTTGATGTCGTCTCACCTGGAGGGAGTTTCCGAAGGCGCTGCGGTTTGGGGGCCTTGTCAGCCCGATCTGGTTAGTCCGTATAGCCGAGCGATCGCAGCATCTCACGCTCGCGATCGAGATCGATGGGTTCGGCGCTCGCCGCTACTGACTTTACGTCGGTGAAGCGGAAGCTGCCGATGGCGGCGTTCGCGTCACGAGCCCCCGGACGCACGACGAAACGAAAGCCGGCGTCCGCGACATCGAACGTTCCCAACTCGATCCAGCGTCCACCTCCTTCATCCGCCGATACATCTGCGCGGACGTCGTACCTCGTGAACTCGTGCCCATCGCCGGCACGGATCTCGATCGAGCTATCACGCGGTGGGTGCTCTCCGCGTAAGATGGGCAAAAAGGCCTCGACGCGAAAGCGTCCCGGTGGCGCTCTTAGGTGCACCGCCACCTTCGCTACGTTCTCCAGGTAGGGGCGTGCCGCAAGGATCCAGGCCTGCGCGAACACTGCGCCGCCGACCATTCTCGTTCCGCCACCTTCAAGTATCCCCCAGAGACCGTCGGTCGGTAGCTCCACGCGCGCCACCTGATCCGTCGGCAGCCACTTCCACGGGATCGGCAGGACGAAGAACTGTGGCACCTCTTGGGCCGACCGTTCGTGAGCACGCCACAGCGGTAGGAAGTGGTCCGTGTCGTAGCGCTCCGCCGCGGCGAGCAGCCCCGGTTGCTCGAGAACGCGCCGCGTGTCCACCCGGTCGGGTCTTCGGTAGGCGATTCGACCGTGTTGTTTCCCCGGCCCGACCACCGCCTTGTGATCGGGCGCCGAGTATATGCGCAGTGGCTCGTCCGGCAGGACGAAGGACTCAATCCGCGCGAACAGATACTCGTGGGGCGATCGATCCGTCGTTCCCGAGACCAGAGGATAGAGGCTTGTTCCGTCGAACCGCGCGTCGGTGGAGAGTTTTGCCAGATCCACCAGCGTCGGAAGAATGTCTGCGTTTTCGGTCATCGCTTGGATCCGTCTTCCGGCCGGAACGCCGGGCCCGGAGAGGACCAGCGGCACGTGAAAGAGCTCGTCGTAACGGGACCGTGAGGGGTGTCCCACCGTCAGACCATCGCGCCCCGTCAGTTCCCCGTGATCCGACGAGATCACGATCACCGTGCTCTCCATGAGCGCGAGCGATTCTAACTTGTTGATCAGGGCTCCAACGCCGGCATCGGCTACGCGCAGCGACCCGTCGTAGAGCCCTTCCAGGAACTCTTGCTCCTCGACGGTGAACGTCTGACCGTCCTCGAGCAACTTCGCGCTGTCCCAGAGTCGCAGATGCCGCTTACGATCGGCGCTCAAGCTATCGTTCAGCCAACGGTCGTCGGTATACCCCTCCGGGTGCGGGGAGTGCGTGTCCATCGCGTGCAAGTACAGGAAGAACCTGTCGTTCGCGTGTCCCTCCAGCCAGTCGAACGCACGTTGATTCAGTGATGCAAACGATACCGCGCTGAGATCGTCTTCGCGCTCCAGACGCACGAAGTCATCGAAGCTCCGTCCGAGGCGGGATCGCGCGGAGTACCAAGGAGACCCGGAGAACGCTGCGGTGACGTAGCCGTTCGCCGAGAATATCGTGGACGCGAGCTTCTCGTCGGGCAGCGGCTGACGCAGGAACCATATCCCCAGGTGATGGGGGTCCTGGTAGAGGGCGGGAACATATCGGCCGGTGAAGTACGACGGTACCGACAAGAGAGTGTTCGGTGCTTGCGAGAAGTTTTCCTCGAACAGTGCCCCCGACTTGGCGAGCCGGTCGATGTTCGGGGACGTCTCCCGGCGATAGCCGTAGCTCGACAGATGGTCGGCGCGACACGCGTCGAGAACGATCCACACGACGTTCGGTTTCGGCACGGCGTCCCGGTCGCATGCCGCACTACCCAGTGTGAGGCCGGCGAGCATGAGTATCCGGGCGATCGTCGGCCATCGAGATAGACGATTCGCCTGCACGAGGACGGCGAAATACGGGCGGCCGGAGCGAGCCGGCGCGACGTCTGTCAACGTCGAATCCATCGTTGGTCTCCCCTCAGCCGGCCGCGCCCCGGACGGCAATACGCCTGATGAACGCTTCCTCACCCGAGCCGGCCTGAAGGGGGCACTCGCCCCAGAAGTGGCCGGATACGGGCGATCCGGCTACTACCGCAGGTAGCAC
>SPBQ01000543.1 GCA_004525875.1 Myxococcales bacterium | reverse complement strand
TGGTTGTTCTCACCAGCGACGATCGCGCCGTATCCCGTGTAGGTATGGCGCGCGCCGATGATAGCGTTGTGTGAGCCGATCTTCAGGTCGTCCGAGTCAGCTTCGTTGTAACCGATGATCAGGTTGCCCACGCCGTCGCCGAGGACGCAGCGGCCGAAGTCGGTGCAAAGCGCACCGTCCGAGCAGTCCTTGTCCTTGCGGCACTCCTCGGTGTCGCCGCCGTCGGTACTGCCGCTGCCGTCGACGATCTGGACGTTCACGCCGGAGAAGACGATCGTGTCGCCCACGAGCTCGGCGCTGGCGAGCAGCGCTTCGAGGGCCGCGACGCGGGCTTCGAGGTCGGCGTCACCGGTGTCGGGTTCTTCGTCGCAGTGCATGTCGATGCCGGCGCCGGTCGACTGCTTGAGGACCATGAGCGCGTCGGTGACGGCGACGGTGCCGTCGCCGTTGACGTCGCCGCAGGGTCCAGCGTGTGCCGCGGCGGTTCCGAGGATGCAGAAGGACGCAGCGGCGATGGCCGCGCGGATAGGCGAGGATGGATGAGACATGTTCGTACTCCTGGACGGCGGCTGGCCCCGACCGCCACAAGTTCGTACGAGTACAGTAGAAATGAGACGCGAGAAGCAACAAGACCATCACCGTAACGGGGCCGCAGGGACACCGGTTCCCGCCCCCGGTCGGGGCGGTGCAGGGCACGCCGAGGGGGTCTCCCCGGACGGGGGCCTCCACGGCGGATCGCGATTGTCCGGATTGTTCCGACCCGTGGAGATCGCGCCGCTGGTCTACTTCCGGATCGTGGGCGGCGCGTTGATGATGGCCGAGACGATCGGCCAGCTCGTCACCGACTATCGGACCGCCTACGTCGGCGGCGCGGTGCACTTTCACTACACCCTGCTGCCGTGGCTCGAGCCGTGGCCGCCGGCGGGCATCTACGTGCACCTGGCCGTCAACATCGCTGCGGCTGCGCTGGTGACGCTCGGACTCCATACCCGTGTTGCGGCGGCCGTGTTCGGTCTGGGAACGCTGTCACTGCTCCTGATGGAACAGACCGTCTACATCAACCACACCTATCTCTACGGCCTCACCGGGCTACTGCTCGCCGCGATGCCGTGTGGGCAGGCCGTGTCGCTCGACGTGCGCCGCGGCGCCGTCGGCGCGCGAGCGACGGCGCCCGCCTGGTGCCTGCTGCTGCTGCGCTTCCAGCTGGCTGTCGTGTACGTGTACGGCGGCATCGCCAAGCTCGATCCCGACTGGCTGGCGACGCGGGCCGTGCGCGTCTGGCTCGAGCGGATCGTTACCTACCCCATCGTGGGACCGCTCTTCGCGCTGCCGGCGGTTCCTTATCTGCTGAGCTGGGGCGGCCTGATCTTTGACCTGATGATCATCCCCGCCATGCTCTGGCCGCGCACCCGTCGCGGTGCGTTCGCGATCGCGATTGCCTTCCACATGACCAACGTCGTCATGTTCGGCCTCGGCACTTTCCCCTGGTTCGCGCTCGCGATGACCGCTCTGTACTTCGAGCCGTCGGCCTTCCGGCGTATGAGATGGCTCGGGCAGAGGCTGCCGCCGGCCCCCGCGGCACCAGCGTGCGAGACATCCGCTGCGCCGCTCACGGCGCAGTACGATGCCCCCAGCGAGCGGCGGCGGGCAATCCTCTTTGCGCTCGCGACGTACTGCGCGCTGCAGGTCCTGGTGCCGCTGCGCATGCAGCTGTACCCGGCGTGGGTGAGCTGGACCGAGCAGGGTCACAAGTTCTCGTGGCGGATGATGCTGCGGACGAAGTCCGGCGGGGTCCGCTTCGAGGTGCGCGAGCCGCGCAGCGGGCGCACCTGGAGCGAACACCCGATGCGCTATCTGACCGCTCGGCAGTACAGCCACATGTACGACAAGCCGGAGCTGATACGGCAGTTCGCCCACTACCTTGCGGACGAGTACGAACGGCGCGGCCACGTGGGCGTGGAGGTTCGCGCGCGAGCGATGGCGGGGCTCAACGGCCGGCGTCCGCGGCATCTGGTGGACCCCGACGTGAATCTCGCCGCCGAGCCGGCTTCGTTGCGTCCCTATTCGTGGATCACGCCGGCTCCGCGGCCCTGATGCCCAGGATGCGATTGGCAGCCTCGATGGCGGCCGGCAGCAGGTCGTGGACCTCGCC
>SPBQ01000439.1 GCA_004525875.1 Myxococcales bacterium | reverse complement strand
TGACGGTGACCTTCGAGTGTTCGGCGATCGCGCGCACGAGACCCGGTCCGCCGCGTGGAATCACGACGTCGACGTGCTCCTCCTGCGCGAGCAACGCCCAGGTCGCCTCGCAGTCGGTGCTGCGGATCAGCTGCACCGCGGCCGGCGGAATACCGGCGGCCGTGAGCTCCTCGGTGATCAGGTCGGCGATGATGGTGTTGGAGCGGATCGCTTCCTTGCCACCCTTGAGCGCGACGGCGTTGCCCGACTTCACACACAGAGCGGCGACATCGGCGGTGACGTTCGGTCGCGATTCATAGATGACCGCGATTACACCGATCGGGATGCGCACCTGTCGAATGTGGAGGCCGGCTGGCGCCGTCCACTCGGCGATCGAGTCCGCGAGCGGATCGGGGAGGGCGGCCACGCTTTCGAGTCCCCCGGCCATCGCGTCGATGCGCTCCGGGGTGAGCGCGAGACGATCGAGCAAGGCCGACGTGAGGCCGGCCTCGCGCCCGGCGGCGAGGTCCTCGTCGTTGGCCGCAGGGATCCGTACGGTCTCCTTACGCAGGCGCAACGCTGTACGACGGAGCGCGTCGCTGCGTGCACGGTCGTCGAGGCGCGAGAGCTGGCGAGCGGAGCGGCGCGCGTTCCTGCAGGTGGTTTCGATCTCCGTCCGGATCGTGTCGCTCACGACTCGTGTCCCCGGCGCCTGCCGAGGTCCTCCAGAAGAACGAGGTCGTCGCGATGCATGACCTCGTCGCTGATGTGGTAACCGAGCGTTTCCTGGATGCGGCGGCTGATGAGGCCCTTGATGCGGTCGCAGTCGACCGAGCCGTACGCGACGAGGCCGCGCGCCAGCTCGCATCCGTCCGGCGCGCTGCAGCTTACGCAGTCGCCTGGTTGGAAACGGCCGCGGACCTCGATGATTCCCGAGGGGAGCAAGCTGCCGCCGCGTTCGGTCAGGGCGCGCACGGCGCCGGCGTCGACGACCAGCGTGCCGTGCACGGGCGTGCCATAGGCGATCCAGTGCTTGCGGTTGGAGATCGGCGTGTCCGATGCCAGCACCAGTGTCCCGACGTGTCCTTCGCCTTCGAGGATGCCCGTCAGCGTACCGTCGGTCCGTCCGTTGGCGATCACGGTCGGAATCCCGCGGTGAGCGGCGCTGCGTGCGGAGGCGACCTTGCTGGCCATGCCGCCGGTGCCCAGCGGGCCGGGGGCGGCGCCGGCCGCGCGTGCAGCCGCGTCGATGTCGTCGACGATGTCCACCAGGCGGGCACCCGGCGCCGACGGGGCACCAGTGTAGAGACCGTCGACGTCGGTTAGGATCACGAGCAAGTCGGCACCGGCTAGCCCGGCCACCAACGCCGACAACCGGTCGTTGTCGCCGAACTTCAGTTCGTCCACCGCGACCGAGTCGTTCTCATTCACGACGGGGACGATGCCGTGGCTGAGCAGGTGATCGATCGTGTGGCGCGCGTTGAGGTAGCGGCCGCGATCCTCGATGTCCGCTGCCGTGAGGAGCACCTGCCCGACGTGCTTGCCGAAAACCGAGAAGCACTCCTCGTACAGGCTCATCAGGCGGATCTGGCCGATGGCGGCGGCGGCCTGTTGTTCGGGGATCGTCTTCGGCATTGATCTCAGGCCGAGCCTGGCCAGGCCTGCCGCGCGTGCGCCGGACGTCACGAGAATGATCTCGTAGCCGTCGTCGTGCAGGCGCGCCGCCTCGGCCGTGAGCCGGGAGACGCGTTCGCGATCTACGCCGGTAGGCGTTGCTACGACGCTGCTGCCGAGCTTGACCACCAGGCGACGAACGCCGCGGGCGATCTCCTGCTGGTTCATGGAACTCATGACGTCTTGTCCCGGCCCTGGTCGTGGCTCTCCTCACCGGGTGCCTGGGGGGCGTCGGGCGGGCGATCCGCTTGTCGCCGGAGTGCCTTGATCGCGCCGGCAATGGCGAACACGAGCTCGCGCAATCCGGAGCCGGTTGCGGAGGAAACGACGTACACCGCGATGTTGCGCTCGCGAAGTCGGTCGCGCAAGGCCTCTGCTGCCTGTGCTGCGCCGGGCAGGTCGGACTTCGACACGACTGCCAGCACCGGTTTCTCGAGCAGCTCGGGCGAAGACGCCTCGAGCTCGCTGCGGACGACCTCGACATCGGCCAGGGTCTGCGCGATGTCTCGATCGCTCGTGTCCACGATGTGGACGAGCACCGCCGTGCGGCTGACGTGGCGCAAAAACTCCAGCCCGAGCCCGCGGCCGGCGTGCGCGCCCTCGACGAGTCCTGGAATGTCGGCGAGCACGAACGTGGAATCGTCTTCCACCGCCACCACTCCGAGCACGGGCTCGAGGGTCGTGAACGGGTAGTTGCCGACCTTCGGACGCGCGGCCGACAGAGCGGCGAGCAGGCTGGACTTGCCGGCGTTCGGCAGACCGACGAGGCCCGCGTCGGCGAGAAGCCGTAGCTCGAGCTCGAGCGTGAGCTGCTGGCCAGGCCAACCCGGGTCGGCTCGGCGCGGCGCCTGATTGCTGGAGGTGGCGAAACGCGCGTTGCCTCGCCCACCATCACCGCCGCGCGCGATGAGAACGCGCTGCCCGGCCTCGGTCAGGTCGGCGATCTCCTCACCTGTGTCGGCGTCACGGATGACGGTCCCGACGGGGAGCTCGAGCGTCATGTCCGCGCCGGCGTGGCCGTGCATGTTCTTGCCGCGGCCGTCCTGTCCGCGCTCGGCTTGCCGTATCCGACGGTAGCGGTACCCGTACAGCGTGTTGATGCCGGGATCCGCCTGCGCCCACACGCTGCCGCCGCGGCCGCCGTCACCCCCGGCGGGACCGCCGAGTGGGCGGTACTTCTCACGAAGGAACGCTGCGCATCCGTTGCCACCGTCGCCGGCGGCGACCTGGATCGTGGCCTGGTCGAGGAACCTCATGGCTGGAGGGGCCTTCCCACGGGCGCGACGGACCGGGGAGGACGTAGGGGGCTGGAGAGAAAGTGGCGGGGTCTAAGGGCGCTCAGCTCGGATAGACGCTGACGCGCTTCTTGCGCAGCGAGCCGAACGTTTCGTACTGGACGATGCCGTCGACGCGC
>SPBQ01000190.1 GCA_004525875.1 Myxococcales bacterium | reverse complement strand
GGAGGACGCGGCGCTGGTGAGCGTGCCGCCCTACCACATCGCCGGAATGGCCGCGATCATGAGCTCGGTCTACTCGGGCCGCCGCATCGTCCAGCTCGCGAACTTCAGCGCCGAAGGCTGGATCGAGCTGGCGCGTGCCGAGAAGGTCACCCACGCGTTCGTGGTCCCGACCATGCTCGCACGCATCATCGACGCGCTCGGTGACGCCGGCTCGGCTGATCTGCCCCATCTGCGCGCGCTGGCCTACGGCGGCGGCAAGATGCCGCAGCCCGTGATCGAGCGGGCGATGAAGCTCTTCCCCGACACGGACTTCACCAACGCCTACGGCCTCACCGAGACCAGCTCCACGATCGCCGTTCTCGGCCCCGACGACCACCGCGCCGCCGCCGCGAGTGACGAGCCCGATCTGCGCCGGCGCATCGTCTCGGTAGGACGACCGCTGCCGAGCATCGACGTCGAGATCCGCGACGAGGAAGGCAACCCCGTCGGTCCCGGCGAGTCGGGTGAAATTCACGTGCGCGGTGAGCAGGTCTCGGGGGAGTACCTCGGACGCGCGAGCAACGTCGGTAGCGACGGCTGGTTCCCGACCCGCGACGGCGGCTCGATGGATGCCGAGGGCTACCTGTTCATCGAGGGACGCATCGACGACGTCATCGTTCGCGGCGGCGAGAACCTCTCGCCGGGAGAGATCGAGGACGTGCTGCTCGACCACGATGGCGTGGCCGACTGCGCCGTCGTCGGCGTTCCGAGCGAGCAATGGGGCGAGGCGGTCGCCGCGGCCATCGTCGTGCAGGAGGGCAGGAGCGTCGGTGCCGTGGAGCTGCAGGCACTGGTGAAGGAGAAGCTTCGCTCCTCGCGCGTGCCCGAGCGCATCGAGTTCTGGGACGAGCTGCCCTACAACGAGACGGGCAAGCTCCTGAGGCGCGTGGTCAGGGCGCGGCTCGCCGGAGACGCATCGTAAGCGGCGCCGCAAAGCTCGAAACGCTCTCCTTGCCGGAAGCGGCTGAACGACTGTTCGCTCCCGGTGGCGCCGAGGAGTTCTCGCTGCTTGGTGGCGCCGGCGCCCTGATCGTCGACCTCCATGTTGCGGCTGGTTCGGGCGACGCTACCGATCCCGACATGATCGCGGCGGCACTGGCGAGGCTGCCGGCCCCGTCGATCGCGCTCTGGTCCGAGCGCGCCGCGCCCGCATCGGCCCGCTTCGTCGAGGCGTTCGACGTGCGCGTGGAAGATGCCGCGGCGCTGGCCGAGATCGTCGCCGGCATCGAGCGCACACCGCTGGCAGCCACGGCGCTGGTCCAGCTGCTGCGTCTCGGCGCGTCGCTCGACGTCCACTCGGCCCTGGTCGCGGAGTCGCTGGTGTACTCGATGCTACAGGCGGGGCCGGAGTTCGCTGCGTGGCTCGATGCTCAGCCGGTGAGCGACGCCGTCGAGTCCGAGCCGGGGCCGGCCGTGGTGGCGATACGTGAGGCGGCCCGGCTGGTTCTCGAGCTCAACCGGCCGCGCTCCCACAACGCGTTCTCGGCCGAGATGCGCGACGCCCTGTGCGAGGCGCTCGCGGTCGCCGCGGCCGATCCCGGTATCACGGAGGTGGTGGTCAGCGGTCGCGGGCCGTCGTTCTCCAGCGGCGGCGACCTGCGTGAGTTCGGTACGTTCGCCGACCCGGCCACGGCACACATGATCCGTTCGACACGAAACGCGGGCCGGATGCTCGCCGATCTCGCCGATCGCGTCACGGCTCGCGTTCACGGTGCGTGCATCGGTGCCGGCGTGGAGCTGCCGGCGTTCGCCGCGCGGGTGGAGGCGAAGCCCGACGCGTACTTCGAGCTGCCCGAGCTTTCGATGGGGCTGGTGCCGGGTGCGGGCGGGACCGCCAGCATTCCTCGTCGTATCGGCCGCCAGCGCACCGCGCTGATGGCGCTCACCGGACGCCGTGTCGATGCGGCCACGGCGCTGGCGTGGGGGCTCGTCGACGCGATCGTCTGACTCGTCGCGACGGTCTTGCGGCCGTCCGCTCCGCTGAAAGGGGCACGATCAATCGAGCGCGCCGGTGTGGGCCGGGTTCCCGCGAAAACCCGACCACTGGATGCTCTCCGGGCCCGGTGTACCGGCTACGTTCCAGACGATGACGTTGCCGGCCCAGTCAGCCCACACGATCTCCTTGAGCCCGTCTCCGTCGAGGTCACCGATGGCCGGCATCATGCCGGCATCGCCGCCCGGATTCGCGGTCGGCTTGGGAAAGCCCTGCAGGGTCGAGCCGTCGGCGTTGAAGGCATGAACGCTGTAGCAACGATGATAGTCGAAGCCGTTCGCCGCCCAGCACATGCCGGTGCCGGTGACGACGTCCTGGGCACCGTCGCCGTCGATGTCGCCGATCGCTGCGCTGCCGCCGCCGTGGGCGTTGTCGCCGCGATTGAACTCCCACACATGGGGCCAGCCGGGAACCGTACGTTGCGTTCCACTGACGGCCTGCAGGATGTTCGTCCCGTTCCACGGAGGCAGAAGGAACGTCCATGTACAGCGGTTGCCGGAGCACTTCTTGTGTGTCTGCGGCCACTCGGTGCCGACGAAGATCCCGGCGCGTCCGTCGCCGTCGATGTCACCTGCCGACAGCGGCTCCTGCTGCGATTCGAAGCGCTTGCGGCCGAAGGCCGTGGGCACACTTTCGCGATAGGCGGGAATCTTCGTGCGCAGCCTGCGACGCTTGCCTCGCCAGTCGTACGCGCCGAGCTTCTTCGCCTTCGAATCGTTCGTCACGGCGTCGAGCAGGCCGTCGCCGCTGACGTCGACGAGGATTGGCCAGTTGTCGTCGACCTCTCGTTTCGAGACCCGGCGGGGAAAGCCGGGGAGCGGGTTGCCGCTCGAGTCATGGACGTGGAGCTGTTGCTTTCCTTGGCCGCCGCAGCAGTGACGTTCGATGAAAGCGACCTCGGGCGATCCGTCCCCCGTCATGTCGCCGACGGCGATCGAGCTCTCCACCGGTGCTGGGGACAGGACGGTGGTCGCGAACGTGACGGGCCAGCCCGGCAGCATGCTGCCGTCGGTACGCACGGCCCCCACGCCGTGGTGCCACGGGAACAGGATGTCGCGCACGCCGTCGCCGTCGAGGTCGACCAGCGTGACGTCGTCGCTCGGCCCGAAATCGTAGAAAGAGTCGGGCAAGCGGTAGTAGATCGGCCAGCCAGCCATCGCCGTACCGTCGTGATGCCATACGTGGATCTCTTCGCCGTCGGCGATCACCAGCTCGAGGTCCCCATCGTTGTCGAGATCGGCGGCGGCCGGCGATCTGTCGACCCACTCGACGGTCTCCAGGTCGCCATCCTCGACCGACTGCGGCCAGCCCGGGAACTCGGTACCGTCGTGGCGCCAAACGTAGACGAGATCGCCGTAGGCGGCGAGAATCTCCTTCGTGCCGTCGCCGTCGAGGTCGGCGAGGTTCATGTGCCCCTTCATGAGGCTGTAGGGAACTTGCACCGGCAGCTGGATCGGCCAGCCCGCACGGATGCTCGGGTCGACGACGATGTGGTGGTACGTCTCCTCGACGGCGCCGTCCGTCCCGTGGAGCGTCAATCGCAAGTCGAGGTCGCGACCACCCGGCAGCACCGAAGAATCGAACGTCGCGAGCGCGTCTTCGAAAACCGGCGTGGTACCACCAGCCGTCGCGGTGATGCCTGCGCTCGTCCACGGCCCTTCGGTCAGATCCGGCTCGATGAGGCGGTACTCGACTTCGTAGGAGGTCAGGCCGGGAACGTAAGCGGTGCCCTGGATTACGATGGGGACGCCACCGCGAAGCGTCGTGTAGCCGGCGGGATCGGTGATCGCCAGCCGATCGAGCGTGAGCTGAACGCGGTCCTCGAAGACGTAAGCCGAACCATCGTTCGCGCTGACGCGTATGGTGTAGCGCCCGTCGGCCACCGCGGCTACGTCCCACGTGGCCAGCGTGTCTGCGACGACTTCCGATGTTGCGGGAGGTGCGATCTCGGTCCACGAATCCGGCTCGTCGCCGGCTCCGTACTCGATTGCGTAGCTGGTGAGAGCACCGCCGGCGACGGTTCCGCCGATCTCGATCGAGTTGACGCCGATTACGGCGTTGAGCGTCGGCGCGTCGATCTTGACCTCCGGCGGAACCGGGACGAGTAGCGCCCGACCGGCATTGATGCGGCCGTAGCCGGACTCGACGTCGAAGCCCGGAGCTGCGACGTCGTCGCTCGAGGCGCGCAGCGCTTGTCGCACCTGCTCGGCGGTGAGGGCCGGATTGGCGGCGAGCAGCAGCGCCGCGGTGCCCGCCACGTGCGGCGCCGCCATGCTCGTGCCGGCCTGGCGCAGGTACAGCCCGTTGATGACGAGCGCATCCGGAGCCATGCTCTCGCTCGTGATGGCCGACTTGAGCGAGAGGATCGAGCGGTACGGCTCGAACGCGGTGGTGGGAAGTTCATCGCCGCCGCCGGGCGCCGCGACATCGATGCCGACGCCGAAGTTCGAGAAGAACGCGAGCGCGTCGGTCGAGTCGAACGCGGACACCGAGATCGCGCGTGGATGGGACGCGGGGTGGAAGGTGCTCACGTCGGTCGCGGAGTTGCCCGCCGCGGCGACGAATACGACACCGGCGGCTGCCGCCGCCTCGACCGCGTCGCTGACGAGGCTGGACGGCACGCTCGCACCCCAGCTCGCGTTGATCACGTCGGCACCGTTGTCGGTGGCATAGAGGATGGCGGTCGCCGTATGTGTGAACTCGGCGCTCCCGCCCGCCGAGAAGGCCTTGATCGTCATCAGCGTCGCGTCGTAGGCAACGCCGACCACGCCGGTGGTGTTGTTTCCCGCCGCCGCCACCGTGCCCGCCACGTGCGTTCCGTGGCCGAACTCGTCGGTCGGATCGTCGTCGTCGTCGTACGTGTCCCAGCCCCAGGTGTCGTCGACGTAGCCGTTGCCGTCGTCATCGACGCCGTTGCCCGCGATCTCCGCGGTGTTCGTCCACAAGCGGTCGGCGATCTCCGGGTGGATCGCATCGATTCCGGTATCGATGATCGCGACCACGACGCCGGCGCCGCGCGTGACGTCCCACGCGCTCTGCACGTTGATGCTCTCGAGCCCCCAGAGGTCGCGGAACGGCTGACCCCACTCGCCCGAGCTGAAGAGGAACGGATCGTTCGTCGTTGCGAACAGCTCGACCTTGCCGTCCGGCTCCGCCCACACGACCTCGGGCCGCTTCTCGAACGCGCGCGCCACCGCCGCCATGTCGAGGTAGCGCGAGAGCTCGAGCACGTGCACGTGCTCGAAGCCGGGAGTCGCGGCGCCGGCGGGGGCGCGCGCGGCGCGGCGCGTGGGC
>SPBQ01000388.1 GCA_004525875.1 Myxococcales bacterium | reverse complement strand
CAGCAGCGCGAACGGCAGCGTTCGCAGCCGCAGCATGTAGAACAGCGTGCGTCCGACGATCCCGGAAAAATGCACATTGAGGAGCGAGACGATCGATAAGAACGCCCCTACCAGAAGTGCCCCGAGGGCCCAGCGGCGCGCGGGCCCCTTCGATGCCGGTACGGCCGCGATCGCGCCGAGAATGACCGCGGCCATCGTCGGCCACGGCGCTAGTAGCTCCCCGCGCATCATGCGGTGCAGCACGCGCTGGGGGTGCGGGAAGCTGGTCGATCCGCCGATCTGATCCCAGCCGAGGATCAGACCGAGCGTGGTTGGTACAGCGATGAGCGCGGCGATCACCGAGCCGAGCAACCGCGGACGCAGCGGTTCGTCGGGATCCACGCGCAGCGCACGCATGGCGCCCTCGGCGAGCCACACGACGCCCGCCAGGACGGCCGTGTGGATGTGCACCAGCGGCGCGACACCGAGCCATACGGCGGCACGTTCGATGCGGCGCGATAGCACGATCTCATAGGCGATCGCGAGGAATACCAGCAGGCCGACCTGCTGCGTGAGCAACCCGAGCTGGAACACACCGCGCAGTCCGACGCCGTACGTCGAGCTGGCCGAGGCTATCCAGATGGCCATCAGGCCGCCCATCGCGACGCCTCGCGCACGGCTCACGACCAGCCCTGCGGCCAGCGGTAGGCCGAGGTAGATCGCAATCAAGTAGAGGTTGAACAGCCGGTGCGGCTCGATCGGCAGCGCCGACGCGACCGCGCGAGCCGTGTACGTGAGGTGAGGGTAGAGCAGGAAGGGGACGTAGCCCTGGAACCAGAAAGGCTCCCAGCCCCAGTGATGGCCCGATGGCAGGTACAGATCGCGCGCATGGATCATGCGCACGAAGTGGGTCGACGAGTCGGTGCTGTGCTGGATATCGGCGAGTGAAGCCACCCGCCAGAGCTCGGTGAGCAGGGGGCCGTTGACGAGCGCTACCGCCGCGACGACCAGAGCGGTGCCGGCGAGGGTGGACCTGAGGCGTTGAGGCATGGGTGGGCGGTACCCCGTATGCGGGGACCGTCCACGTACACCGCTCGGGCCGCCAAGTCCCGCCCGGTGCTACCCCTCAGTGAGTGGCGCGCAGCAACTGTCCGAGCCGGGCCGCGATGGCGATGCCGGCACCGAGGCCGCCGAGCGTCACCAGCGCGATGATCAAGGGATACTCGCCGATGGCAGCGCCCAGCGTGCCCGTGCGTGCGTCGTGCGATGTGGCTCCGGGATTCCCCACTCTCCGCATCTTCTTCCTCCGCTGACCACGGTCGCTTCGCGACGCGGTCCGATGCCGATTTCCGTCGGCTTTGCTGTCTTAGAGCGACGAGATGGCCGACTATTCAAAGTGTCGGGTACCAGGCCGCGATCGCAGCCCCGATCTCGTCGGGAGAATCTTCCTGCACGAAGTGCGTGCCGCTGACCGTGACCTCGTGCTGATTCGGCCAGCACCGGCAGAAGTCGCGGGCGTTCCCGCGCAGGATCGCGCCGGGCTCGGCATTGACGAACAGCTTAGGGAGGCCGTCGCTTGAAGCCAGCCATTTGCCGTACTCGCTGACGATTTCGACGACGTCTGCGGGCTCCCCCTCGATTGGAATCTGGCGCGGCCAGGTGAGCGTCGGCCGGCGCGCCTCGCCGGGCTCCAAGAACGGGCGGCGGTAGACTGTCATCTCGGCCTCGTCGAGCTTGCGCAGGATCGCGCCGGGGAGCACTAGCTCGACGAAGGCGTTCTGCTCGAGGATCATCTCCTCGCCCTGCGGGGAGCGGAAGGCCTGGAAGACCGGCTTGACGGCGTTCGGCCACTCGTCCCACGTGACGGGTTGCACGATCGCCTCCATGTAGCAGATGCCCTTCACGGCGTCGCGGTGACGGTTGGCCCAGTCGAAACCGAGCGCGCTGCCCCAGTCGTGGATGACGAACGTTACGTCGTGCGTGACGTCGAGCTTCTCGAGCAGCGCGTCCAGGTAGCGACGGTGCTCGACGAAGCGGTAGCTGTCCGTACCGCTGTCGTCGAGCTTGTCCGAGTCGCCCATGCCGATGAGATCGGGGGCGATGCAGCGACCGAGATTCTCGACATGCGGCATCACGTTGCGCCAGAGGTAGGAGGAGGTGGGGTTGCCGTGCAGGAAGACGATGGGGTCGCCACTGCCGGTTTCCACGTAGGCCATTTTCTTGCCGAGGGCTTCGGCGGTCTTCTTCTCGTAACGTTGCGACGGATCGATCATCTGTGCGTGCCTCCGGTTCGGTCTCCAGTGCGAGTCCTAGACGCCCGTCGCTGCTCTTACCAGGGGCCGCCGAGCGTCGGCCCGCTGGGTAAGAAGCCACGGAAGATGTTCGGCCCTTGAACACTTGAAGAGGTCGGCTTTAGCGGCGACCACGGCGAGCATGCGCCCGCGACACCGTGTAGGATTGCGCGGTGGCCGGTCGGTCGGGAGGATCCACGCGCGGCATCGAGCAAGGCGCTCAGGGCGGTGCTGAGCCTGCCGGACCTGCTCAGCAGGCTCAGAAGGTCCGGCTCGACCGCTGGCTGTGCGCTGCGCGCTTCTTCAAGACGCGGAGCCTCGCAACCGATGCGGTCGGCGGAGGCCACGTTCACATCGCCGACGGCCGTGCCAAGCCGAGCCGTCCGGTTTCCGTTGGTGACCGTCTGACGATCACGCGCGGATCGGTGGAATGGACCGTCATCGTGCGCGGCGTCTCGGATCGTCGAGGCCCGGCAGGCGAGGCCGCGTTGCTGTACGAGGAGACCGACGAGAGCCGCGCCGCACGCGAACGCGCCGCCGAGCATCGACGGGCCGAGCGTGCGGGTGGGGTTGCCGGTGCGCTCGGGCACGGGCGACCGACCAAGCGCGACCGGCGCAGGCTCGACCGGCGGCGACGGCCGCGCTGATTGTGCTAGGCTAGGAGCTTACCCCTCGGAGGTGGAACTGTGGTGTGGAAGCGAAAGGGGACGGTCGCCGTATCGGCGGCCTTAATGGTGCTGGTCCTGGCCGGCTGTAGCGAGACCGCGATGAGCGCTCGCATGGCGCAGCACGCGCGCGACGATTTGCTCGGGCTGACGCGAGATGGACTGATCGCTTGTGCCGGTCAGCCCGTCAAGCAGGAAAGAATCGGGGATCGTGAGTTCCTGACTTACGTCAGTGATGGCGCCCTGCCGCCCGAGAGCTGCGTGGCCACGTTCGTTCTCAGACGTGATCTCGTCGACCGTCTCGACTACTCGGCGCCCTCGGGCATGCTTCCGAAGCAACCGGGGGCCTGCGGCGTCATCATCGCGTCTTGCATGCCCGAGGATGATGCCCTCGACGCGGGCCTGATCGAGGAGCCGCCGACCGGATCCTGATCTGGCCCCGACGCCGGGTCGGGTTTTGCGTGAAGGTTTACTCGGGCGCGCGCGCCCGGGATAGCAGTCACGGGCCCGCGCCCGTGAGTATTTCGGTG
>SPBQ01000177.1 GCA_004525875.1 Myxococcales bacterium | reverse complement strand
GATCCCGAGGCAAGCTCGAAGGCCGCAGCTCGCGCCAGCGTCTTCGCGGCCGCAAGCTTCATGGACGCGTTGGCGAGTGGGTGAGCCACCGCCTGGAACTCGCCGATGGCCCGACCGAACTGCTTGCGGGTACGGACGTGGTCGCAGGTGAGCTCGACCAACCGGTTTCCACACGCCGCAGTGTAGGCGGCGACACACATGTCGTGGATCGCGAGCGTGCGGGCAGCGCTACCGACGGTGCGAACGCGCTCGAGCGCGACCCGGCCCCAGGGCTCGCCACCGATCGTCTCGATCGCCGTGATCTCGCCGGCCGGCTCGGCCTCGAAAAGCCGCCCGCCTTCCAGTACGAGGAAGACGTCCGCGACCGCGGCCCAGGGAATCAGGCCGCCGGCACTCAACGACACGAGCGCCTCCCCCGACGTGAGGCGCTCGCGTGCCGCGCCCTCGAGGACTCCGGCCGCGGCGAATGTCGCGGCCAGCGGCCCCGGAAACAGCGCGCGGCCAAGTGATTCCACGGCCGCGCAGATCTCCAGTGGGCCGCCGTCGGCGCCGCTCCCGAGCGCCAGCACGCCCAGGTCCGCCCGGCCCTTCCAGACATCTCGCGGGAACTCGTGGAATGCATCGCGCGCGACCTGCTCGCCGCAACGATCGCTACAGTAGCTCGCGACGCTGTCGGCAATCGCCGTCTGCAGCTCTTCCCACTCGAGATCGACGCTCAACGCTCACACCCAGCGCGTGTCGGTCGCGGCACGCCGATGCGCCGCGACGCCGTACATCTCCAACCGCAACGCCTGCAGCCTCATGCTCCAGACGTGGAGGTCGTGCTCGCGCGTGAAGCCGATCGCACCCGAGAGTTGATGCGTTTCCACGAATACTCGGCCGGCTGTCGCGAGCGTGTGCGCGGCCGCGACGGCGGCCGCGTGATCAGGCGCACCGAGCCACGCAGCTTCGTAGGTGAGCCAGCGACTGCCCTCGATCAGAACCTTGCACTCGGCCAAACGGTGCTGAACCGCCTGGAAGGAAGCGATCGTGCGTCCGAACTGACGTCGCTGCTTTAGATAGTCGACCGTCACCTCGAGCGCCGACTCCATCGCACCGAGGGCCTCTGCCGCCAGCGCCACGCGCCACCATGCCCGCAGGCGCGCCCCGGAGCCTAGGCCGAGCTGGCGCCCTCCCTCAAGCGCGCTGTCGCCAAGGCGTCCCATCGGAAATCCGAAGTTGGAATCGACTCTCTCGGCGGTACCGGACGCGATTTCGACGAGGCGTGCATCCTCGCCGGCGTCGATCAGTGCGTAGGATGCCTGCTCCGCGAAACGGACGGGCGCGGCGATCTGGTCCGCAGCGGCCAGCGCCACCGGTGCGCCGAGTGCCTCGCCGCACAGGCCGGGCACGACCAGCGCCTGAGCGGCCACGGCCGCCACGCCGCCGCGACGTGATACCGCCTCAACCACGAGCGCTGCTTCGAGCGCACCGGTACTCTCGCCAAGAGCGACATCCATGAAGCCGGCCCCGCACAGGGCCGCGTCGAGCTCGGCATCATAGGCGCCATCGGCGGCAAGCCCGATCGCCCGCGCGGGGCCCGCGTGGCGGGCGAGCAACCCCTCCACTGCATCAATGATGGCGCGCTGGTCCTCGTTCAGCTCGAAATCCACGCGCCCCCCTCACTCCTTCGGCAGACCCAGAACGCGTGAAGCGATCAAGTTGAGCTGCACCTCGGTGGCACCGACTGCGACGCCCGCGGTCATCGACATGCGGAAGTTCGAGTCGGCGAACGTTCCGTACTCGAGGCCGTCCGGAGCGAGGATCTCGAGCGCCAGCTCACCGACGGCACGGTCGACCAGCGTACCCATCACGCGCGCAACGTTCGTGTCGGCGCTCGGCGGCAATCCCTTGGCGCGCTGATCGATCACGCGGTAGCTGAGCGCGCGGCCGGCCTCGCACATGGCGCGGGCCTCGCCGAGCTTCTCGCGCACGGTCGGATCCTCGAGCTTGCCGCGCTCGCGCGCGTGCTCGGCCAACGCGTCGAGCGTGACCGCCGCACGGGCATAGCGCGGCGCGCCCACGCGTTCGTACTGCAGGGCGTACGTGACGACGGCCCAGCCTTCGTTCTCCGGTCCAAGCCGCGCACTCCGGGGAACACGCACGTCGGTGAAGAACACCTCATGGAAGTAACGCTTGCCTACCACCGATGGGATCTCACGGATCTCGATTCCCGGCACATCCATCGGGACCAGCAACACCGAGATGCCCTTGTGGCGGCTGGAATCGGCTTGCGTCCGCACGAGCAGAAAACAGTAGTCGGCATGGTTCGCGTACGACGTCCAGATCTTGGTACCGTTGACTACGTAGTCCTCGCCGTCGCGTACAGCGGCCGTCCGCAGAGCGACCAGATCGGATCCGGCCTCCGGCTCCGAGAAACCCTGGCACCAGAGCACCTCGCCGCCGGAGATGAGCGGCAGGTGATGGCGCTTCTGGTCCTCGGTCCCGAACTGCATGATCGCCGGACCGATCCAGTTCACGTTCATATACTGGGGCCCGCGCGGCTCGCCGCGTGACCACAGTTCCTCGCTGAGGATCGCGTGGCGCCAGGGAGTGCAGTCGGCACCGCCGTACTGCGACGGCCAGCTCTGTGTGAGCCAGCCCTTCTCGGCCAGTCGACGGCAGAAGCTCTTCGAGAAATCGGCCTGGGCATCGCTGCCCGGGCCTTCGTTGGCAAGCTGGCGCCAGTCGGCCGGCAGCTCGGCCTCGAGAAAGCCCTGCATCTCTCGACGGAACCGTTCGTCCTCCTCTGACCAGCCGAACTCCATCGATCGCCTCGACCGACGAAAGTTGATGATCTGTCAGATTGTGGCAAGCGACGGCGCTACGCAGCGCCGTCGAGGCCCAGGCCAGCCCCCGACTACGGCGAGCAACTCCCGTTCGTGAGGCCGTCATCGAAGACATCGCAGTCGAGGGCGGAGCCGGTCGACGCATTGGTGGCCAGGCAGGTCCCGCAAGCGGCCACACGGTCGAGACATGCGGCGGTCGACGCGGTGTCGCCCGCCGCGCACAGCGGGAACGCCGTGAGTAGATCGACGCCGGAGCAGGCCTTCTCGACGGCCTCGCGGAGCTTGCCGGTCGTGGCATCGCACGCGCCCGCAATCTTGCCCTTCGCGTCGCTCCCCAAACACTGCTCCATGCCGAACACGTCGACGATCGTCAGACCGACCTTGCCCTTGAGGTCGCCATTCACGCACTTGTCGTACTCCTTGACGCGCGTATCGCGGCACTTCTTCAGCGCCTTGAGTGCGCCGACCTGGCAGCTGCCGAGGTCGGGATCCGTTCCGTCGTCCACCGCAACATCGAGATCCGGGCCGAATATCGCGTGGGGAATACCGGCGCTCCACAGACTCGCGACGCTATTGACAGTCGGGTCGTCGGTCACCCCGAAGGCCGGGAGCTTCGTAATACCATCCTTGTCGTTGCCGGTGCAGCGCTTGCCGAAGTCGGCAGTCACCTTAGCCTGCGCCTTACCTACCTTGGAGTCGTCGGTCGCGACGCAGTTCTCGAGAAGGTCGCTGAGCTTTCCGCCAGTGAAGTCGTTCACGCACTTGCAGACCGACTTCCCCTTGGTCGAGGCAACCCTGCCCAGCCCCTTGATCATCGCACGCGTGCACTTCTGCTGATCCTTGGCCTGCTCGGCGTCGGTGAGCACCTGCGTCGTCACGAACTGGCATCGAATCTCGCCCGCGGGCCAGATGTCGGTATGGATGTTCACGTACGCCAGATCGTCGATCAGCACCTGCGCGTTCTCCTCGACGGTGCCGAGACCGACGCCGTTGGAGCCGAGGATGAGATCGAGCAGCGAGTCGGTCGAGCTCACGCGATCGGAGGTCCGGTCGACGCCAGCCTCGAGCACCTCGCTCTCTCCCGAAAAGATGTCGAACACGTGGTTCGGGTTGCCGGCGCCGAGCGGGGCCGGGCCGTGGATATGAATGTTGGTGAGCAGCCCCTCCAGGCCGGCGTAGCTGACGTCGTAGAACAGGCGTTGCGTCAGCGCGTCGTAGCGCGTGCTCGCCGTGCCGGTCGCGGCACTGTCGGTCGACCCGTCGCCGACACCGGAGTTGCTGACCTGATCCTCAGAGCAGGTCATATCCCAGACGTGTGTATCGGCGTATGCGCGGCCAGCAGACGTCGCGATGAAAATTGCGACCGCCGCCACGAGGAGTCTCCGGATCATAAGTCTTCCTCCGCGTGTCCCGCGCGCAGCTCCGCACGCGCGCAGGCAGACAGTATTGCCGCGGAGCCTAGCCGCGGAGCCCGAACGTTGTCCAGTAGACAATTCCCCCCCTTCCGGCCATCCGCTGCAACCGCCGGCCGCACGACGTTCCGCGGCCCGACGCGGCGTGGGACCTAGAAAGTGCGACGCCGCGCGGGCGGGGGTGGCCGCATTGACGACATGCGGGCCGCGCCGCTATACCGGGCTCGACCTCGCTCGGGGGAGATCTGACCCGGTGACGCCACTCGATTACGAGCCGACCGTCGCGGACTTCATCCGCACGCGCGTCGAGCGCCACGGCGATCGCACGCTGATCGTGCACGGAGAGCGCCGCCTGACCTACGCCGACGCCGACGCGCGCTCGCGAGAGCTCGCGCGTGGCCTGATGGCCAGCGGCGTGGGCAAGGGCACGCGCGTGGGCGTCCTGATGCCGAACGGCCCGGACTGGGTCACGACGTGGCTGGCGGCGTCACGGAT
Organism: Myxococcales bacterium; assembly: GCA_004525875.1. Next base: position 791 of record SPBQ01000177.1, on the reverse strand, counting down.
CGGCGCGCTCGTCGTCCCGATCAACACGTTCTACAAGCCGCGTGAGCTCGGCTGGGTCCTGCGCCATGCCGACGTCGCGACGTTGCTCGGCGTCGATCGCTTCCTCAGCAACGATTACGTCTCGCGGCTCGAGGATCACGCGCCCATACTCCGCACCCCCCGAGGCCCGTTCCTCGCCATTGAACCTCTCCCCTTCCTCCGACATGTCTGGCTTCAGGGAGGGGCACCGCCGGCGTGGGCGGACGGAAGCATCGACGATCTCGCCGCCGCCGGCGCCACGATCAACCCGGGCCTCGTCGCGGAGGCGGAACGCTCGGTGGCGCCGGCCGATCCGATGATCCTCATCTATAGCTCGGGAAGCACGGCCGATCCGAAGGGCGCGGTGCACACGCATGGAGCCACGCTCCGCCACGCATACCAACTGAACGGTTTTCGCGACATCCGGACGGACGACCGCGTGTACTCGCCGATGCCGTTCTTCTGGGTAGGCGGCTTCGTGTTCGTTCTGCTGTCGGCGATGCACGTTGGGGCATGTCTGCTTACCGAGGAGGCCTTCGAGCCGGGCGAGACGCTCGCCTACCTGGAGCGTGAGCAGGCGACGGTCGTCGCGGGCTGGCCGCATTACGGAAAGGCCATGGCCGCGCATCCCGACTTCGCGGACCGCGATCTGTCCTCGATCCGCAGCGGCAACATCTACGACATCGTCCCGGTGGCGATGCGACCTCGCGACCCCGAGCTACGGCCGACCGCGCTCGGTATGACCGAGACCTGCGGGCCGCACACGATCGAGG
>SPBQ01000101.1 GCA_004525875.1 Myxococcales bacterium | reverse complement strand
GGCCCGCATCCGGCCGGTCTGGTGGGAACGCATATCCATTTCTTGAAGCCCGTCGGCGCCACGCGGACCGTATGGCACCTCGGCTGCCAGGACGTGATGGCGATCGGCCGGCTGTTCCGGAGCGGCTACCTGGTCGCGGATCGCATCGTCGCGCTGGCGGGCCCGGTCGTGCGGCGGCCGCGACTCGTGCGCGTCCCTCTCGGCGCGAACGTCGAGGATCTCGTGCGCGAGCAGCTCCACGACGGCGCCTGTCGAGTCGTCTCCGGCTCGGTGCTGTCGGGCCGCGCCGCGCGACCGCCGGCTAGCTTTCTCGGCCGCTATCACGACCAGGTCTCGGTGCTCCGGGACGAGACCGAGGGCTCGGAGTACTCTTTCCACCGGCGCCTGTGGCCGCTCGCCCACGCCCGGCGAGGACGCGTCGGCACGACGGCGTCGAGCGGGCGCCCGTGGGCGCACGCGGCAAAGCACGCGCAATCCATCGCGCAGATGATGGTCCCGCTCGACAGCTTCGACCGCATGATGCCGCTCGACATCCTCGCGACCCCGCTGTTGCGGGCGCTGCTGGTCGGCGACCTCGAAGCCGCACGGGCGCTCGGATGCCTCGAGCTGGAGGAAGAAGATCTCGCGCTGTGCAGCTTCGTGTGCCCTGCCAAGAACGACTACGGCGCGCTTCTACGGTTCGCACTCGACGAGATCGAGCGACGGGCATGAGCAGCGACCGACTCGACCGACTCGCGCCGGCTCGCCACGAAGCGAGCGGCATCGTCCGGCCGGCCGGCACGGCGACGACGGGTCCGCCCCATGTACGCGATGCGATCGATCTGCCTGGCGTCATGGGACACGTACTGCTCGCGCTCGTGCCGTGTCTGCTGATTGGCCTGTACAACACGGGCGTGCAAGCCGGCAATGCGATCGCGCAAACGGGCGCGGCCGCGCTGCCCAGCTGGCGCGCGTCGCAGCCGGCGATCGTGCTCGGGCTCGCCTGCTTCCTTCCGGTGTACGGAGTCACGCTGCTCGTCGGCACGCTGTGGCAGCGCGTCTTCGCCGCCGCGCGCAAGCGATCCTCGGCGGCCGGCTTCTCGGTCACAGCGCTACTGTTCGCCCTCAGCCTCCCTCCCACGATCCCGCTGTGGCAGGTCGCGCTCGGCATCAGCTTCGGGCTCGTCATCGGGCGCGAGATCTTCGGCGGCACGGGCAGGAACCCGTTCAATCCGGCCCTCACGGGACTCGCGTTCCTGTACTTCGCCTACCCGGGCTCGCTCGCAACCACCGGCGGAGCGGACGGCCTGCGAGAAGCAGGGATCGGCTGGTGGCAGACGGCGGTCGGGCTCGAGGCGGGAGCACCCGGCGAAACGTCGGCGCTGGCCTGCCTGGCGGGCGCAGGCGTCCTGCTCTACTCGCGGATCATCTCGTGGCGCATCCTCGCGGGCGGCATCGCCGGGCTCGTGGCCACCTCGACGCTGTTCGGTCTCGGCGCGGAACCGAGCGCGTCGCTGCCGTGGTACTGGCACCTCACGCTGGGCGGCTTCGCCTTCGGGCTGGTCTTCTTCGCGACCGACCCGGTCACGTCGGCCGCGACCGACGTCGGCCGCTGGCTGTACGGCGCGTTCATCGGCATCGCCACCGTGGTGATCCGCGTGGCCAATCCGGCTCATACGGAGGGCGTGATGCTGGCGATCCTGCTCGCCAACATCGTCGCACCGCTGATCGACCATGCGGTCGTGCGGGCGAACGTTCGCCGGCGGCAGGCGCGCGGTCATGGATAGGGACAGCCCCGTCAAGACCGTCGCGCTCGCGCTATCTGTGTGCCTGGTGTGCTCGCTGGTCGTCTCGGTCACGGCCGTCGCGCTGCGCCCGCTCCATGTCGCGAACCGGGAGCGCGAGCGCCGGCAGCACGTCGCGGCCATCCTCGCCGCCGTTCCCGGCATCGAGGCCGTGATCGGCGCCGTCGACGTCGACGAGCTCGAGATCCGCCTCGTCGACCTGGAGAGCGGCGCCTACGTGGACGGAGTCGACCCGGCAGGCTACGACGCGCGCCAGGCCGCCACCGATCCCGCCCACAGCATCGAGCTCGCCCCCGAGCGCGACGCCGCGGGAGTCGGCCGGCGCGAGAAGCTCGCCCCCGTCTACGTCGTCGGCGACGACGACGAGATCGCCCTCGTCATCCTGCCCGTGTACGGCAGCGGCTACCTGTCTACCCTGCGCGGGTACGTAGCGCTCGGCGCCGACACGAACACGATCCTCGGCCTGACGTTCTACGAGCACGACGAGACGCCGGGCCTGGGCGCGGAGATCCAGGAAGCGGGGTGGCTTGCGCAGTGGAAGGGCAAGCGCGTGCGCGACGACAGCGGTCGCATTCGCGTCCGCGTCGCAGCCGGTACCGTTGATGCGAATGATCCGGGACGTCCGTACGAGGTCGACGGCATCTCGGGAGCGACCATGACGGGCGACGGCGTCACCGCCCTCCTGCGATTCTGGCTCGGAGACGACGGCTTCGGCCCCTATCTCGACCGCCTGCGGGCCGCGAGGAAGCAATGAACGATCACGAAGCGACCGACACGCTGCTGCGACCGCTGGTCGACGAGAATCCGATCACGTTACAGGTGCTCGGAATCTGCTCGGCACTGGCCGTCACCAAGACACTGGCCACGGCGCTGACGATGAGCCTGGCGCTGACCGCCGTTCTCGTGGCATCGAACGTCCTGATCAGCTCGATCCGCCATCACGTCGGACGCAGCATTCGCTTGATCGTGCAGATCACGATCATCGCGTCGATCGTCATCGTCGTCGACCAGCTACTCCAGGCGTTCGCCTACGAGATGAGCAAACAGCTTTCCGTGTTCGTCGGCCTCATCATCACCAACTGCATCGTCCTCGGCCGCGCCGAGACGTTCGCCATGAACAACCGCGTCAGCCTGAGCGCTCTCGACGGACTCGGCAACGGCATCGGCTACAGCCTGATCCTCTCGCTGGTCGGCACGGTCCGCGAGGTCTTCGGTTCGGGCACACTCCTCGGCATCGAGGTCCTCCCGCTCGCGGCCGACGGCGGCTGGTACGTGCCGATGCGGTTGATGCTGCTGCCGCCGAGCGCGTTCTTCCTGATCGGAATGCTGATCTGGGCGATCCGATCGCGCAAGACCGAACAGGTCGAGGAGCGCGCCTACAGCCTGCCGCGCGCCGACAAGGCAGGGGGAGGGATCGAGCAGTGGACTACGTAGCGCTCTTCATCCGAGCGGCGTTCGTCGAGAACCTGGCGCTCTCGTTCTTCCTGGGCATGTGTATGTTCCTGGCCGTCTCCAGGCAGGTGGAAACGGCGATCGGATTCGGAATCGCCGTCTTTGTCGTGCAGACCGTCACGGTCCCGGCGAACAACCTCATCTATCACTGCCTCCTCGCCGACGGCGCGCTGGCCTGGGCGGGGCTGCCCGACGTGGACCTGAGCTTCCTCGGCCTGATCAGCTACGTCGGCGTCATCGCGGCGATCGTGCAGATCCTCGAGATGGTTCTCGAGCGCTACTTCCCGGCCCTGTTCCGCGCGTTCGGAATCTTCCTTCCACTGATCACGGTCAACTGCGCCATCCTCGGCGGCTCCCTGTTCATGGTCCAGCGCGACTACGGTTTCACCGAGAGCGTCGTCTACGGAGCCGGCACGGGCTTCGGCTGGGCGTTCGCGATCACGGTGCTTGCCGGCGTGCGCGAGCGCTTGAAGTACAGCGATCCGCCCGAAGGCCTGCGCGGGCTCGGCCTCACCTTCATCGTGGTCGGGTTGATCTCGCTCGGATTCATGGCCTTCGCGGGCCTCGAGCTGGGCTAGGGGGAGGAGCGGTCGTGCTCGAGATCAGCCTCGGCGTAGCGCTGTTCACGATCATCGTGATGACGCTGGTCGGCGTGATCCTGACCGCGCGCACCTGGCTGGTCGCGACCGGAGAGGTCGAGATCACGATCAACGCCGAACGCACCGTCCGTGCCGACGTGGGCCGCAAGCTCCTGGGCGTCCTCGCCGATCACGGCATCTACCTGCCGTCGGCCTGCGGCGGGCGCGGCACCTGCGGCCAGTGCCGCGTCACCGTCATCGGCGGCGGCGGCTTGCCGACCGCGGTCGAGACCGCGCTGCTTAGCCGCTCCGACCTGGCCGCTGGCGCGCGGCTGTCGTGCCAGCTCGGCGCCTGCGAGGATCTCGCGATCGAGGTGCCGAGCGAGATCCTCGGCGTACGCAAGCTGCCGTGCATCGTTCGCTCCAACCCCAGCGTCGCCACGCTCATGAAGGAGCTCGTGCTGGAGCTGCCACCCGGCGAGGCGTTCGAGTTCCGTGCCGGCGCCTACATCCAGATCACCGCCCCGCCCCACCGCACCGCGTTCTCGACGTTCGCAATCGACGAGGTGTATCGCGGCGAATGGGAGCGGCTCGGCCTGTGGAAGCTCGCCGTCACCTCGGACAAGGAAGCCACGCGCGCCTACTCGATCGCGAGCTACCCGGGCGAGAGTACAACGCTCACGCTGATCGTACGCATCGCGACGCCCCCTCCGGGCGCCAGCGCCTCGGTGCCGCCGGGCGTCGTTTCGTCGTACCTGTTCAACCTGCGGCCCGGCGACGCCGTGGAAGTCTCCGGTCCTTACGGGACCTTCTTCGCCGCCGATGGAGATCGCGAGATGATCGTCATCGGCGGCGGTGCGGGCATGGCCCCGCTGCGCTCGATCATCCTCGACCAGCTGCTACGCCTGGGCTCGGCGCGCAAGATCAGCTTCTGGTACGGCGCGCGCAATCGACGCGAGCTCTTCTACGACGAGCAGTTCGACGGGCTCGCCGCCGATCGGGAGAATTTCCGCTGGTGCGTCGCGCTGTCAGAGCCCCGCGACGAGGAGAGCTGGCAAGGAGAGCGGGGCTTCGTCCACGAGGTCGTGCACGAGCGCTACCTCAAGGACCACCCCGCCCCGGAGGAGTGCGAGTACTACCTGTGCGGGCCGCCGATGATGATCCAGGCCGTGTTACAGATGCTCTACCATCTCGGCGTCGAGCGAGAGAGCATCCATTTCGACGATTTCGGAGCCTGACCAGTGGTTCGATTGGTCGAGAAGACACCCCCCCTCAACGGCCGCAGCGCACGGCTGGGCTCGCTGGCGCTCGCTCTGGCGCTGGGCGCGTCGTGCAGCAGCATCGACGCGCCCGAACGCACGCAGCTCTTCCTGCGCGGGAAGACGATGGGCACGACCTACGCCGTAACCATCGCCGGAGCCGCGCCCGCACTCGACCGCACGCAGATCGAGGCTGAGGTCGCGGCAATCCTCGAAACGATCGACGCGCGCATGTCGTCGTGGAACCCGGGCTCCGAGGTCTCGCGATTCAACGCCAGTCGATCCACGCAATGGCTCGAGGTGTCCGATGACACGCAGGGGGTGGTGGCCGAGGCGCTGCAGGTGAGCCGATTTTCAAACGGCGCCTTCGACGTGACGGCCGCGCCGCTGATCGCCTTGTGGGGTTTCGGCCCCGCAAGTCCGCGTCGATCGCCACCGTCCGCGCTCGAGGTGAGCGACGCCGCGGCGCGGGTCGGATACTCCTACCTGGGTCACCGGGCGCATCCCCCGCGCTGCGCAAGACCCGACCGGATCTCGAGATCGACGTCTCGGCAATTGCGAAGGGCTTTGCCGTCGACCGCATCGCCGACCATCTCGATGGCGCGGGTATCGAGAACTACCTGGTAGAGATCGGAGGCGAGCTGCGGGGTCGGGGCCGCAGAGAAGACGGCCAGCCCTGGTCGGTCGCCGTGCAACGACCCGTCGAGCACCGAGTCACGGCTCAGCTCATCGTCCGGCTCGAGGATCGGGCCATGGCCACCTCGGGCGATTATCGCAACTACTTCGAGACCGATGGTGTTCGCTACACTCACGTCCTGGACCCGCGCACAGGCCGACCGATCGCTCACGGGCTCGCGTCGGTCACCGTGATCGATCCGTCGGCCAGCCGGGCCGACGCCGTCGCGACGGCCCTGCTGGCGCTCGGTCCGCAGGACGGGCTGCGCCTGGCCGAGGCCGAAGAGCTGGCGGCGCTGTTCGTCGTGCATGACGGCGACGGATTCACCGAGCGTCGCACCGACGCGTTCGAACGGTACGTGAGCCAGTGAGTCTGGACATGATGGAAGCGTTTGTGATCGGCGTTCTCGTCTTCGCAGTCATGGCGGCATCGTTCGGCTTGATGTCGCTGGGAATCCTCATCGGACGCACACCGCTGAGCGCCGGCTGCGGGCGCGTGCGCGGCGACGGCACCGCGGCGGCCCCGTGCGACGGATGCTCCAAGCCGTGCGACCGGCGCCACACGCACAGCGCTGCTACCGCGGGCCGTCGACAGGAGGAGTGATGCAGCCAGCACGTACACGTACGGCGAAAGACTACATGAGCCGGGACCTCGTCGTCTTCCGGCCGGATACCGATCTCCGGGTCGCGATGCGCGCCCTGCTCGACAACGACATCTCCGGCGCCCCGGTCGTCGACGATCGGGGCAACCTGATCGGGATACTCTCGGAGAAGGACTGTTTTCGGGCGGCATTCAAGGCCAGCTACTACGCCGAGCTTACCGGTCCGGTGCGCGACTACATGAGCTCGCACGTCGAGACGATCGACGCGGACATGGCCATCGTCGAGGTCGTCGAGCTGTTCTTCCGCAGCACGTACCGTCGCTTTCCTGTCATGGCGGGTGGCCAGCTCGTTGGACAGCTCACGCGCAGCGACGTTCTCGAAGCCGTAGTGGAGCTCTGGTGACCCGAGCCGACAGCGCCCACAAGCGGGGCAGGATGCGCACGGCAGGCTACGAGCCTCAGGCGTCCCGGACACGGTGTCGAGCGCCAGCCGTAGCTGGGCCCGACAGAGCGGATTCTCGAAAACGCCTTGACGAGCAGCGCTTGGCGGCGTACGCAAAGCACATGACGAGCAGTGCATCGATGCACGGACGACGCTGCCTTTCAGCAATCGGCTTCGCGCTGGTGATGGTCGCGAACGCCTCGCTCGGGGCAGCGGCGGAAGTGGTAGATCTCGTCTGTGAAGGCCCTTTCCCGCTGGCCACCTCGACTACTACGAGCTCGACCATTCCAACGACTTCCTCCAGTTCGTCGACCACGTCGCTTCTCACGATCTTCGATGCGCGCATCGACTACGCGATCTTTCCGGAAGAGCCGTTGACGCGGTCATCGATCCACGTCGAGCTCGACGACCAGAACTTCGGTGTCGTGGAGACCCTCGATCTCGGGAGCTGCCAGTCGCTCGCCGAGGGCGCGACGGTCACCCACGACGGAACCGACTTCCTTCTCGACTTCACCACCATGTCGGGCGGCAAGCTCGACCAGGCGCAGACCGTACTGCGCTGCATTCGCAGCTCCCATCCGCCCGAGGACCCGATCGACGCGAGCTGGTTCGGTGCAGCCGTGCGGTCGGTGCAGACCGGTCGCGGTCAGCGACGCTCTGGCCGCGCTCTTGACGAGTGTCGGCAGCGCGGCCTGCAGCCTCGGCCGCTGCGACGTGGATGCCGGCGGGACCGTGACCGCGACCGATGCGCTGACGATCCTGCAGCGAGTGGTCGACCTCGACGTCGCACTGCTCTGCCCCGCCTTCTGTAGCTAGTGTCCCGTCCTAGCT
>SPBQ01000443.1 GCA_004525875.1 Myxococcales bacterium | reverse complement strand
GGAGACGGGCGAGCCGTTCGATGCGGCGACCATCGAGCGCCCCAGGGCTCCGGCCACACCCGGCGCGCATGGCGGGCAGGACGCGACCGTTGATGTACCGCTCGTCCAGCTCGCCTGGGGCCGCAGCGGCGACAAGGGCAACAAGTCCAACATCGGCATCATCGCGCGCCGGCCCGAGTATCTGCCCTACATCTGGCGAGCGCTCGACGAGGAGACCGTCGCCGCCTGCTTCGCGCACTTCCTCGAGGGCGGCGGCGACGGGCGCAGCGGCAGCGGCGCTGTAGAGCGCTACCTGTTGCCGGGGTCCAGCGCCCTCAACTTCGTGCTCCACGACGTGCTCGGCGGCGGCGGCGTGGCGAGCCTTCGCAACGACCCGCAGGGCAAGGGCTACGCCCAGCTGCTGCTCGACCACCCCGTAGCGGTGCCGCGAGCGATTGCAGAGTCGGTGTCGTGAGCGCCTTCACATCCAAGATCGACGTTCGCTCCGAGACGTTCGCGAGCAACCGCCACGATATGCTCGCGCTGATCGAACGACTCACGGCGCTCAACGCACGCGGCCGCATCAAGTCCGAGCAGCGCAAGCCACGCTTCGAGGAGCGCGGCCAGCTCACTCCACGCGAGCGTCTATCGCGCTTGCTCGATCCCGGCATGCCGTTCCTCTCGATCGGCAACGTCGCCGGCTATCTGCTCGACACCGCTGACGAGCCGAAGTCGATGCCCGGCGGCAATGCCATCGCGGGCATCGGCTTCATCAAGGGCGTGCGCTGCATGATCGTCGTGAACGACAGCGGCATCCAGGCCGGCGCGCTCACCGCGGCCACCGGATTCCGCATCCGGCGCGGACAGGAGATCGCACTGGCCCAGAAGCTTCCCTTCGTTCACCTCGTCGAGAGCGCCGGTGCCAATCTGATGGAGTACACCGTCGAGGGCTTCCTGCAGGGCGGTACGCTGTTCGCGAATCTCGCCCGGCTGAGCGCGGCCGGAGTTCCGGTGATCACGCTCCTGCACGGCTCCTCGACGGCCGGCGGCGCGTACATGCCGGGCCTCAGCGACTACGTCGTCGGCGTGAAGGGCCGTGGGCGGGCGTTCCTGGCCGGGCCGCCGCTGCTGAAGGCCGCCACCGGCGAGATCGCCACGGAGGAAGAGCTCGGCGGCGCCGAGTTGCACGCCGATGTCTCGGGTCTGGTCGAGTACCTCGCCGAGGACGACGGTCACGCCGTCCTGCTCGGCCGCCAGGTCATCGATCGCCTCCAGTGGAACGCGCGCTGCCGGCCGCGCGGAGCCGTGAGCTTCCGCGAGCCGGCCTACGATCCCGACGAGATCGCCGGCGGCGTGCCGATCGACTACCGCAAACCCTACGACGTGCGTGAGGTCGTCGCGCGCGCCGTCGACGGCTCGGACTTCCTCGACTTCAAGCCGCGCTACGGCGTCACGACCGTCTGCCTCCAGGCCGAGATCCACGGCCACGCCGTCGGCATCCTCGGCAACAACGGCCCCATCGATCCCGACGGCGCGACCAAGGCCGGCCAGTTCCTCCAGCTCTGCGACCAGGCCGACATCCCCATGGTCTTCCTGCAGAACACCACCGGCTACATGGTCGGAACCCGGTACGAGCGAGCCGGCATGATCAAGCACGGCTCGAAGATGATCCAGGCCGTCACCAACATCGCGGTGCCGCGGCTGACGCTAATGATCGGCGCGAGCTACGGCGCGGGCAACTACGGCATGTGCGGACGCGGCTACGACCCCGACTTCTTGATGACCTGGCCTAACGCGAGCACCGGCGTGATGGGCGGCGACCAGGCCGCCCGGACGATGTCGATCGTTCTCGAGGGCGCGGCCAGGGCTCGGGGAACGGAGATCGACCGGGCGACGCTCGAGCAGCAGGAGCAGATGCTCGTGCAGCACTTCGACTCGCAATCGGACGCGTTCTACACGTCGGGCCACATGCTCGACGACGGGATGATCGACCCGCGCGATACGCGCAAGGCGCTCGGCTTTCTGCTCGATACGGTGTGGGAGACGCGCCATCGCAGCCTCACACCCAACAGTTTCGGCGTCGCGAGGATGTAGAAGGGGGTACGGAGCCGATGATCGAACTTCCAGCAACCGAGCACCTCGTCACCGATCTCGAGGGCGACTGGCTCACGGTCTGGTTCAACCGACCCGAGGCGCGTAATGCGCTTTCCAGCGAGCTCGCCTCGGAGCTGCGCCTCGTACTCGAAGCCGTGCGCGACGACCGTTCCGTGCGCGGCATCACGCTGCGGGGCAAGGGCGGCGTTTTCTGCGCCGGCGGCGACATCAAGGGCTTCAAGGCCGTCTTCCAGGGCGGGGGCGGCGAGGACGGCGAGCAACAGAGCATCGACGACATCGCTGAGGCCAGCCGGGCAACCGGCGAGCTGTTCGGCCTCATCGACCAGATGCCGCAAGTCGTCGTCATGCTCGTCGAGGGAACCGCGATGGCCGGCGGGCTCGGGATCGTGTGCAGAGGCGACGTGGTCGTCGTCACCGAGGATGAGAAGGTCGCTCTCACGGAAACCACGCTCGGCATCCCGCCCGCACAGATCGCACCGTTCGTCGTCCAGCGCCTCGGCTTGAAGGTCGCTCGCAGGCTGATGCTGACGGCGGCCCGTTTCGACGGTCGCGAGGCCGAACGGCTCGGGGTCGCCGACTTCGTCGTCGGCGACGCAGCGGCGCTGGATGAGGCGGAGGCGGGCATCCGCACGCAGGTGCGACGCTGCGCGCCGGGCGCCAACGCGGTCACGAAGGAGATCGTCCTGGCGACGCAACGACTGGACCGCGAACGCATGATCGACATGGCCGCGCACGGCTTCGCCGAATGCATGCTCAGCGACGAAGGGCGCGAGGGCGTCCTCGCCTTCATCGAGAAGCGCAAGCCGAGCTGGGCCGAGCCGACCGAGCCGACCGGGCCGGCTGATCCGAAGGCATCGTGATGTCCTTCAAGACGATCCTGATCGCGAACCGCGGCGAGATCGCCGTGCGCGTCATGCGGACGGCCAGGGCGCTCGGCTACCG
>SPBQ01000498.1 GCA_004525875.1 Myxococcales bacterium | reverse complement strand
GGCCGTCCTCGGGCCAGTTTTCGCCGCTTTGCCGTCACTGATAGGTACCCGCAAAGCATGGGACAGAAAAGACGTTCACGTGGGAGCTGCGCCACGTGCGGAGCCGTAGTCACCGCCGGGGTGGACTTCTGCGCGAAATGCGGAGCCGGCACGCGCCGCGACGGCCGCAGAAAAGCCGGTACTGCAGTCCCGCTGGGCGAGGCCGCCGTCTCACGCGTACCCGCCGCGATCGTCTTCGCGCTGTTCATCGTCGCCGGGTTCTCGAGCCTCTTCTACCAGCTGCGTGACCGACCCGAACCGCGTCGGGCGGTGTCAGGGATCCCTACCGGACCGCCGGGCATGGTGGGCGGCGCGGGAGCAGGAGAGCTGCCGTCAGGCCACCCGACACTCGAACTCCCCGAGCAGATCGTCCGCTTACTCGAACAGCTCCAGAGCGCCGCCGACGCCGCTCCCGACGACCTCGAGGCCTGGCAACGGCTGGCCCGCGGCTACTACCGCGCCGGCCTGCTCGACCCGAGCTACCACGCACACGCGATGACCGCCCTCGACCGTGTGCTCGAAATCGAGCCGGACAATCTCGAAGCACTGCGGATGTACGGCAACGTCGCTCACGATGCACGCGAGTTCGAGAGGGCTGAGAAGTACTTCAACCGGTACCTGGTGCTCGATCCCACCGATCCCGGCGTGAAGACCGATCTGGCCTCAACGTGGCTGTTCCAGGGAAGGAACGCAGACGCCGAGCGCGAGTATCGTGAGGTCATCGCGAGCAGCCCAGACTTCGTCCAGGCGCACGTGAACCTCGGCATCGCACTGCATGCGCAGGGCAAGACCGACGAGGCGACGGCCTCGTTCAGCCACGCGCGGGAGATCGCCACGACCGACGACCAGCGCGCACGGATTGAACAGATCCTGGCCGCGGCCGAAGGCCGAGCCCCGGCGCAGGCTCCGGCGCCGCGGGCCGCCTCGAACGCGGCCGGAGCCGGCTCCTCGGCAACCACGAATGCCGCGACCCCATTCCAGATCAGCGCCGGCGGCCTGCTCACCGGGCATCGAATCGTCGGCCCGCGTGTGACCGCGATCGACTGGACGTCCGCCTCGGAGGCGAAGGTGAAGCTCGCCGGTTTCCCGATGGACAAGATGCCGCCGGTCATGCGGAACAAATTCAAGTCCGGTATGAACGAGCAACTCGCGGCGATGGCCGAGGAACAGGAGGTCGAGACACCGATCCGCATCGAACTGGTCGACGCCGACAGCAGTGAAATCATGGACACTCTCGACGGTAAGGAATGGATCGGCGCCTTCGATGAGGAAGCCTATGAGTGAGGCGCCTTTCTACCTGCCGATCGGCGACGAGATGGAGGTCTTCGAGTCGGCGCACCGGAGCTCGCTCCCGATCCTGCTCAAGGGCCCGACGGGGTGCGGTAAGACGCGTTTCGTCGAGTACATGACCTGGAAGCTATCGCCACAGCGCGAGGATCGGCCCAATCCGCTGATCACCGTCGCTTGCAACGAGGATCTCACCGCCAGCGACCTCGTCGGCCGCTACCTGATTCGCGGCGATGAGACCGTCTGGATGGACGGTCCGCTGACCCAGGCCGTGCGCACCGGCGCCGTATGCTACCTCGACGAGATTGTCGAGGCGCGCAAGGACACGATGGTCCTCATCCACCCGCTCACCGATCACCGTCGCATTCTCCCGATCGACAAGCTCGGCAAGATCATCGACGCCCATCCCGAGTTCCTTCTCGTCGTTTCCTACAATCCCGGCTACCAGTCGGTGTTGAAGGATCTCAAACCGTCCACCCGGCAACGCTTCGTGGCGCTCGAGTTCGGCTACCCACCGCGCGACAAGGAAGCCGAGATCATCGCGCACGAGAGCGGGGTTCCGATGGAGGTCGCCCTCGATCTGGCCCACCTGGCCGAACGCGTGCGCGAGCTCAAGTCGACCGGTCTCGAGGAGGGCGTCAGCGCGCGCCTACTCGTCTACGCGGGCCAGCTGATCTCCCGTGGCATGCCGGCGCGCAAAGCCTGTCGGTCGACGGTCGTTCTCGGTCTCACCGACGACGCGCAAACCCAGGAAGCCATCGCGGAGCTCGTCGCCTCGATCTTCCCGTGAGCGCGCCGCGCAGCTGGCTCGAGAGCCGCCATCTCTCCCGTAGCGAACGCGGTACGAGCGCGATCGCCGCCCTCGACAGGCTCGATCCCGAGCGCCGCGACGAGATCCTCGCCACCGGCGACGAGCTCGCCCAGATCTCCGTGACGATGGCGCACGGCTACTTCACCGGCGCCGTCGCGCTTGCGACCGGTCCGTTCACCGCCGAAGCCGGCGGCTGGGAGGCGGCTGGCCGGCGAATCCTTGCGACAGACGCCGCCGGGCGAGCCATCGCCCAGGCCTGGTTCGCGCTGGATCCCGTTGAGCTACTCAGCGCCCCGGCCGACGCCCGCGAGGCATTGGTTGACGCGTCATGCGCGCTCGCCGCCGCATCGCGGCGACTCGCCACGACGTTCATGGAGACGATGGGGGCCGCGCTGTGCGAGGATCGTCTGTTCAACGGCCGCAACGGCGCAGCCGCCGCCGAGTCGATCCGCGCCTGGCACGAGGCCTGCGAAAGCACGCTGC
>SPBQ01000138.1 GCA_004525875.1 Myxococcales bacterium | reverse complement strand
GGGCGGCCTGCCGGCCGCCGTGTGGATGAGCTTCCATCGACCGCGCGAGACGGCGAACGGGTGGTTTGCGCGTGCGCCGAACGCGAACAGCGATCGCTCGGGATCGAGAGAGCCACCGAGCAACGCTGGGGCGAAGCTCTCTCCGTCCACGGAGTGCGGGGGCGCCGATAGCCCGAGAAGCTCGATCAGCGTCGGTACGACGTCGACGGTGCTGACGGGAGACTCGATCGCTGTTGCCTCCATCAGGTGGCCCGCCCATGCGATCACGAGCGGGACACGAAGCGTCGTGTCGTAGACGTACCAGCCGTGCTGAAGGTACTCCTCGTGCTCGGTGAGGCTTTCGCCGTGGTCAGCGCTGAGGACGATCAGTGTGCGCTGACGCAGGCCGGTCTCCTCGAGCATGGCCAGGAGCCGGCCGACCTGTGTGTCGGTGAAGAGGATCTCGCCGTCGTATCGCCGCACGTAGCGGGACAGTTGCCGCTCGTGCTCGATCTGCTGGTAGCGCGGGATGATGCCGAGCCCGTAGTTACTGAAAGCGAGCTTGACGGGAGCATCGTCGCCGAACGTGCCCGGTGCGTACTCGAAGCCGTTGCTCCACGACGGCGGCGTTGACGTGTAGGGGCCGTGTGGGTCCATCAGATGGAGCCACAGGAACCAGGGCTTCGTCGATGATTCGCCGTGATCGGCGATCCACTCGGTTGCCAGACGCACGCCTTCCGCGTCGGAGGGCTCGTCCATGTCGTCGGTCCAGAAGCCTTCGAACGTATCGAAGCCCTGATCGAAGCCGAACTTGGTGCCGAGCAGACGGTTGCCAACGAAGCCCGCGGTGGCGTAGCCCGCGGCCGAGAAGTGTTCGGCCAGCGTCGTCACGTCGTCGGACAGGGGAACGACGTTGCTCCAGGCACCGTGACGGTCTTGGTAGCGGCCGGTGATCAGCGAGGCCGCTCCCGGCCCGGTCTCCGACGCCGGTGAGAGGCACCGTTCGAACAGCGTACCGCGCGCGGCCAGGTCGGAGATCGCCGGGCTGGTGGGGATCCTATAGCCGTAGGCACCGAGATGATCGGCGCGCAGGGTGTCGATCGAGATCAGAAGAACGTTGGGCGGCGTACCGTCGTTGTTGCGCAGTGGAAAGGCTTCGGACCGGGGGCGACAGGCTCCCACGCCGACGGCCATCGCCGTCGCCATCGCGATCGCAATGAAGAGCGCGAGCAGGATGCGACGACCGATCCGGCCTGCGCCGGCCGCCCGTCGAGAGTCCCACTCCTGTCGCCGGGTGCCGATCTTCACACCGATGCCTACGTCGCAAAACCGCGCCATCGCACCACGGTTGCCGAGGTTTCGGGCCGTGGCGACGCAGCGAGTCTCGCCATCGGACTCGGTCCGGGGCTCTCCGGCGGGTTGCTAGAGCATACCGAGGTCGGACTGGAAGCCAAGCCGGTGAGGTTGCGATCAGTCGCCGGCGGCGGCGCGTCCACCGGCGACCGAGGCGAGAGACGGTTGTGACGTTACGTACTTCAGCGCCGCCGCCGCGCGCTCGAGCGTCTGGCGAGCGTCGTCGAAGTCCATACCGAAGCTCCGGAGATTCTCATACGAGCTTTCCAGGTAGGGCAGGGCCGCCCTCAGGGCACGGAGCATCTGCTCGTGTGTTTGCGAGTAGTGGACGATGAGGTCGGCGTCGTCGCGTCGATCGCCGCAATCAGCGACCTCGCAGCCATTGCGGTCGACGACCAGCCAGCGCCCGTTGCGCGTCTCTGCGCTCCAGGTGTCGATGGGCTCGGTGGAGGAGTTTGAATCAGGACGCACCAGGAACTCCCTGTGGCTCGAACTTGGCGTGCGGCTTCTTTCGCGCCTCTCGGAGATTTCATTCCGATTGACCCGTTGTCCAGGCGATATCGAGTCGGCTCACCGACAGCCGTGACGGGCAGGGCACCCGTTGGGGGGTAGGGGGGGCCTCAGTCGAGCCCTTCGCGGCCCAGCTCGATGAGACGCTTGGTGTCGAGCAGTACGAAGCGCTGTCCGCTGCGGCCCATCACGCCCGCATCTTCGAGCTTCCTCAGACCCGCGTTGACGGTCTGGCGCGATGTTCCCACGAGCGTGGCGAGCTCGGACTGTGTGAGCGGTACATCGACCGTTACCCCGGCCGGGCCCCCGTTGCCGAAGTCCTCGCCGAGCTCGACCAGCGTGGCGCACATGCGCGCGAACGCATCGCGGAAAACGAGGTTCGCGACGCGGCTCTCGACGCGCTTGAGCCGCTTCGCGATCTGCCCGGCGATGGCCGCCGCCACCAGGCGATGATTGTCGAACACTGCGCGAAAGGCGTCGATGGGAAGCTCGCACACCGTGCACTGCGTCGCCGCCATCGCGTAGCTCTCACGGGGATACCTGTCGAACAGCCCGAACTCACCGAACACCTGGCCCGGCGAGACATAGCCCAGCGTCATCTCGGCCCCGTCGGGCCACAGTCTGTGGATGCGCACCAGCCCCTCGATACAGAAAAAGATCGACGTGTAAGCGGGACTCGGCGAGAAGATCACCTGCCCGAGCGTGCAGGAGCGACTGCGGCCCGGCGGCAGCGCGTCCAGCTCGTCGTCGGTGACGTCGTCGAGCCAGTCGATCGTTCTCAGATGGGTTTTCCAGTCGTCGGGGTTCTGCGTCACGGTATGCTCACTGCGGGTGATGCCTTGGTAGCACGCCGATCGTGCTGCATCCATCGCCGTGTTGCGACTTCTCGAACCACGGCCGGTTGCGCCGTTACAGGCCCGTGCGGCACGCGACCCGCTCGCGGTGGAACGCCGGATCGCCGAACAGCTGCTCGGCGGCACGCGCCCGCTTGAAGTACATGTGGACGTCATACTCCCAGGTGAAGCCCACTCCGCCGTGGATCTGGATCGCCTCGGCAGCGCAGCGAAAGTAGGCGTCCGAGCAGTACGCCTTGGCCAGAGAGGCGAGCACGGGGAGCTCGGGGTCGTCGACCGATGCCGCGTAGCCCGCGTAGTAAGCTGCCGAGCGGGCCGATTCGACGAGCAGGAACATGTCGGCGCACTTGTGCTTGATCGCCTGGAAAGAGCCGATCGGTCGGCCGAACTGGATGCGCTCCTTGGCGTACTCCACCGATAGATCGAGGCAGCGCTGGGCGCCGCCCACCTGCTCGGCAGCCAGTGCGATGGCAGCGAGGTCGAGCGTTCTCTCGATGGCCGGCCAGGCGCCGCCCTCAGCGCCCACGCGCGCCGAGGCGGGTACTCGGACCGAGTCGAGCGTGATCTCGGCCTGCCGGCGGGTCTGATCCATCGTTACCAGCGCCTTGCGCTGAAGGCCCTCGGTATCCGCCGGCACGGCAAACAGGCTCACGCCGTCTTCATCCGTGCTGGCGTTGCTGCGCGCGGCCACGAGAAACAGATCGGCCACGTGGCCATCGGTCACGTAGGTCTTCGTGCCGCTGAGCACGTAGTCTTCACCGTCGCGTGTGCACTGCGTCTCGATCCCCGCCGCGTCCCAGCGTCCCGACGCCTCGGCGAGCGCGAGCGTGGCGATCGTGTCGCCAGCGGCGATGGCGGGAAGGTGGGCCTGCTTGGCGGTATCGTCTGCGCTGCACAGCAGTACCTGCGCACCCAGACACACCGACGAGAACAGCGGCGCACACAGCAGCGCCGCGCCCGCTTCTTCCATGAGCGCAACCAGCTCGACCTGCCCCCAGCCGATGCCGCCGTACTGCTCGGGGACGATGATCGACGTCCAGCCGAGCTCCTTCGCGATCCGCTTCCACACGACCGCGTCGAAGCCGGGGTCGACTGCCATGGTCTGCCGGACCTGCTCGGCCGAGGAGAAGTCGGCGAGAAAGCTCCGCGCGCTACGCCGCAGCTCCTCCTGCTCTTCGCTGAACGAGAAATCCATCGAGACGGATCCGCGAGCGTCAGGTCCCGTAAACCTTCTGCGGTTCGACCGACTCGGCGAGCACCGTACGCACGGCATCTCCCACCTCGGCCGGCTCCCACCGCTCGCCCTTGTCGACTTCGGGGCCGGCGTGCCAGCCGTCGGCGACGCTGATCTTGCCGCCGGCGATCTCGAATACACGCCCGGTGACGTCCCGCGACTCGCTGCTCCCGAGCCACACGACCAGCGGGGATACGTTGCCCGGATGCATGGTGTCGAAACCGCTGTCGGGCTTCTTCATCATGTCGGCGAAGGCGTCTTCGGTCATGCGCGTGCGTGCCGACGGCGCGATCGCATTCGATGTCACGCCGTAACGGCCGAGCTCGGCGGCCTGTACGAGTGTGAGCGTCGCGATGCCGCCCTTGGCCGCGGAGTAAGCGCTCTGACCGATGCTGCCTTGGAGGCCGGCGCCGCTGCTCGTGTTGATGATGCGCGCGTCGACGTCCTTGCCTTCTTTCGACTGCTGGCGCCAGTAGGCGCATGCGGCGTTGGAGACGGCGAAGTGGCCCTTCAAGTGTACGCGGATGATCGCGTCCCACTCGTCTTCCGTGCAACTGACGAACATGCGGTCGCGAACGAAGCCCGCGTTGTTGACGACGACGTCGAGCCCGCCGAACGAGTCGATGGCCGTCTTCACCAGGCCGCCGGCCTGCTCGAAGTCGGCGACGTCGGCTCCGTTGGCCACGGCCTCGGCGCCCATCGCGCGGATCTCCTCGACGACCTCACCGGCCGGTCCCGAACCGCCGCCACGGCCGTCGAGCTCGCAGCCGAGGTCGTTGACGACGACCTTCGCACCCTCACGGGCGAACGCCAGCGCGTGCTCGCGGCCGATGCCGCGGCCGGCTCCGGTGACGATGACAATCCTTCCTTCACAGATTCCAGACATTCTTTCTGCTTCGTTGTCCCTGCGCGACCGGCTCCGGGCCAGAGCGGCCCGCGCGGTCCGTCGCGGGTCAATCCAGGTCAGGCCGCACAATAATGCAAGCCCGGCTCGGCGGCGGCCCGGCCAACGGCCTCGTGATCCGTGCGAGGCGCTTTGCGGCTGAGTCCGGGGGCCGTGCGCGTTGCGCCCCGGCTACTGCAGTGTCGGCTCGCAGGTGAGGTTGTCGCCGACTCCGTCGTCGAAGCGGTCGCACGCCGCACCGAGGTCGGCCGCGATGTTCCAGGCCAGGCAGGCATGACAGCGCGCTCTCTTGGTGAGGCAACTCGCGAGTGTCTGGGCGTCGACGGCCGTGTTGCAGGCGCCGGGGAACGCAACGCTCAGGTCGACGTCCGCCGACACGCAGTTGTCGTCGAGCTTCTCCTCGAGCTTCGTGAGCCTCTTGGCGATCTTGCTCGACGTATCATCGTCGATCGCTGTCGCGAGCGCTTGGTGCATCGCGCCGGGAGTCAGAACGCTGCCGCCGGCGAGCCCGGAATCGGCCGCTCCGATCGCTGCCTTGAGCATCTCTTCGGCAACCTGGTTGATCCGCTTGATGGCGTCGGCCTGGCACTTCTGGCCGTCGGGATTGGTGCCGGCGTCGATGATCGCCGCGTCGAGAGCGGTGCCGAACACGTCATCGAGCAGAGCGAGGCTCTGCGTCTTCCCCGCGCCGGAGATGATCGGTGCCTCGATACCGCCCTCGCCGGGGTAACCGAATACCGGCAACTGTGCCGGATCCGCGAGGCACTTGCTCGACTCGAGCTTGGTCACCTTGTCGGCGGCCTTCGTGACCTTCGAGTCGGCGAGGACGCACTGCTCGGCGGTCTCGCCGGCGAGCTTGCCCTTGCCCGCGTCGCTCACGCATTTTCGGTTCGCGCCGTTCTGTTTGCCGAGCACGCCGCCCTTGCTGATCCCTTTCAGCAGCATCTGCTTCACGCAGTTGCGCTGCTTGGATCCGACGGAGGAGACCGCCGGTACGAGCTTCACGGCATCCTCCGGTAGCAAGAAACGAGCATTGACGAGATCGGTGGTGCGGTGCGCGAGTGGGCGGATCAGGTCGGCCTCGGTCGGGTAGAGCGAGCTGAGCGTGGACGCGTCGAACGGTATGACGGTGCCGCTCAGCCGGCAGGCCAAGTTGCCGATCCCCTGGAGGCTCGGGTCGATCTCGGTGCTGCCCTCGTTGTTCGGTCCGTAAGTGGCCACCGGAACGTCCATCTGCGGAAGCCGGATGCCGCCGAGCGCGTTCCCGAACTCGTCGAGGGCCACCTCGTTGCCAGGCGTGACCTCGATGAGGTCGCCAGCGGGTGGCGCGACGCCGAAACGGACCTGCCGCTCCATGTTCTCCCACATCGCGTTGTAGAGGTACGATCCGAAGATCGGACCGTCGGCGGAGGTGTTGATCTGGAAGGCACAGAGGTTTTCGAGGAAGACCGCTGGCGCGCCGGGTCCGAGCAGTCCGGCCGGAAGCACTTCAATGTCTTTGTGCACTGTCGAGTGCGCGACACCAGGCATCTCGTAGTAGCGAAATGTGCCCGCGTCGGACTGCCGGCTGTCGCCGGCCAGCACGCCGG
>SPBQ01000039.1 GCA_004525875.1 Myxococcales bacterium | reverse complement strand
TCTCGACGCCTTCGTTCTCGTCGAAGCCGTTGAGCAGAGCGTCTTCCTTGGCGACGGCAGCGTAGTTCTCGTAGTTCTGATTACGCCACTCGTGCGCGGCGGCCAGCGCGGTGGCGTCGGCGGCCGTCTGCATCTGCCGGCGCACGGAGTAGAGCCGCCCGTTGTCGATGGCGAGGCCGAGCCCGCCGAGCATGACGGGCATGATGATTGCCATGTAGGCCACGACAGCTCCCTTCTCTCGCAGGGATCGATCCGCCGGGCACGAGCGTCGCTTCTGGATTTTGTTTTGATCTCTCATTGGACAACTCCGGGCGGCCTTCGCCGTGCCGTCGGAGTGCAATCG
The DNA here is from genome assembly GCA_004525875.1 of Myxococcales bacterium. The sequence goes on along the minus strand of SPBQ01000039.1, from coordinate 10,022 downwards.
CGATGCCGCGGGCGATGAAAGCATCAAAATCCGCCAGTTTCTCGGCAAACGTCATCTGTGTCGTCGCGGAGGGCGTGGAATCCTGGATGAGGAACTACATGCGGCCGTGGGCCGCGGGTCGTATCGGTGCGACAACTTCTCGTCGTCGACCGTGATCGCCGCGAGGATCGTCAGCTCCGGGACACCACGCCTCGATCGGGTGAGTGATGAACGACCTCGACAAGCCGCATGCGGCTCGATGCATGGTTACATGCAGCGGATCTTCCTGTTGATTGGGTTCGGCCCTGAAGCCCACGGGCTGGGGTTTCGGACGCGCCGCACACCAACTCGTCGCCTACTTACCGAAGACAACGGGCCGTTTACCGAATTGACGAAGCAGCGCGTGCTCGACTACTGTCGCGACATCACTACTTGGTGGAGGACGATCGGGTGACCAATTTCGACCGTATCTACTTCCGTGCCGGCGGCGGCGCCGGCGTATGCGCCGCCGTGGTCTTCCTGATCTCGACTCTCGGCCCGGCGGGGCAGGCCCGTGCCATCGACTACGCGGGCACGGTTGATTTCCAAGGGAACGTCGTGTTCTCCGCACCGATCGCCGGGATCTCCGAGCAAGACCTTGAGATCTCCGTCAAGACCGAGACCCAGGCCACGGGCAACGGCGAGAAGTGCTCGATCACGGCGACCAGCAGCGACAACGCCGATGTCGCCGGGAACTACCCGGATACCGGTTCGGTCGACGCAACATACCTGCTGGAGCGCGGCGGTCCGATGAACATCCCGGAGGGCGATTGTGTCACGACGATCGTCGCGTCGGGCACCGATGGCGTTAGCGTTAGCGCGCGCGGAACTCAGACCGTGTTCGTGAACGCCGTCGACATCGACGCTTCGGGGAGCATCGTCGTACCGACGATCACGGTCCGCCAGTCGAAGGCTGTCGCGGGACTCACCAAGGACTGCGCGAAGTATCTGAAGAAGCAGATGAAGGCACGTGACAAGTGCAACGCCCTGCTACTGAAGAAGGGCCCCGACGCGGCAACGAAGTGCAAGGACGCCGGGCCTGAGCCCCCGGACTGCGACCCCGGCGACTTCGTCGGAGCCGTGCTCGCGACAGCGCACGGGCCCAATAACTTCCAGCTCGACCCGCCGAGCACGCCGATCGTCGACGCCACAGCCGCTAAGGACCAGGTGACCTGTCAGAAGCGCCTCGGCAAGGCCGCGGTGAACTTCACGGCGAAGTACTTCAAGCTCGTCGACAAGAAATGCGTGCAGGCGGCCATCGATTCCGAGGATTGCCGCCTCGGGCACGTCGGTACGGCGCGCAAAAAGCTCGCGCAGATCGACAAGTGCGTCGCCGGCCAGATCCTCGACGGTGGAACGGCCACCCTGATTCCCGAAGTCGGAGATCCTTGCACCAACTGCATCGCGGCCTCCACACTGGACCGCAAGTGCCTGAAGGGCTGCTTAGAGTCGACACTACTCGAGATCGGAGACGGGATGGTTGGCGACACGCCGGTGTGCGGCAACGGGATCGTGCAGGGCCCGGAATTCTGCGACGACGGAAACCTCGTCAACGGAGACTGTTGCAGTGACACGTGCGCCGTAGAGTCCGGATCGCCAGAAGGGCCGAACGGCGATGCGACCTGCACTGATGTGCTGGACAACGACTGCGACGGCGCGACCGATGGCGCCGATACGGACTGTCAGTAGACGCGAGCCTCTGCCGCCTATCCCGGACACGAAAAAGGCCGCCGGACATCTCGTCCGGCGGCCTTCTCTTTACCGCGCTCGAGCTCTCACGATCCTTCGCGTTACGGCGCCATGGTGGTGGGCGTGGTAACCGGCGGCGGCGTGAGATCCACACCGATGCAGCCCGCATAACACAGGACCGTCAGGTCCTCGCAGGCCTGCTGCTCGAGATTGTTATCCTTGCGGCAGGTGCGGATGCAGCTTTTCGCGGCGCTACCCTTGGCACAGCCCTTCTTGCACCCAACTTCCGTTCGCTTGGCATCGTCACGGCATCCGTGCTCGTCGGTCGTGCAGTCATGGACGCAACCACGGTCGATCGGCTCTTCGCAGCTCCCGTCGCAGATATCGCGCGCTCCGCTGCAGACTTCACGCATGGCGTCGCGAGCGGCCTTCGCTTCGTTCTTGCAGGTGACACCGGTCGTGAGACAGTTGGCATCGCAGTTGGTGCAGTCGTCCACACACTGCGCGAGCGCGGCGGCACAGTCGGCTTCGCACGCGGTCGCATCGGGAGCGGTCGCGCAAGCGGCAGCACACGTGGCGCTCGCGGCGTCGCAGTCGCCAGGACACGTTGAAGCGTTGGTCTCGCAGTCGTCCCGACAAGTGCCGACGTTCTCCGTACAAGTGATACGCGCAGCCTTCGACATGCCCTTCGCAGCATGGTTGCAGGCGCGGCGCACCTGGTTGCAGACGCTGCTGCAGGTCTGAGCCTCGGCGGCGGCCGGGGTGAGTACGATCAGCAGACCAAGTGAAGCCGTGAGCAGCATCGGGGCCTTGCGGACGGTGTGGGTGTCGACTCTCATGTAGTGCAGTCTCCTGTGTTCGTCGGTGTGGATCGCAATCACCTGTACAGAGGGGCGGGAACGGACGCCCGGCTTCAATGTTAACATGGGTCGGAGTGACCGGACAACGCGATCGTCGGCGCCCCGGCCATTCACCTGCCCCCCATCGGGGTAGGACCATCGGGCCCTCTCGAGGTGCCCGTATCGGCTACCGCTTCAGCTCGACAACCACCGGACAGTGATCCGAGCCCATCACCGCCGGCCAGATCTCGGCCGACTTGACGTTCGGGAGTAGCTCCTCGTTGACGAAGTGGTAGTCGATGCGCCAGCCGATGTTGCGATCGCGCGCACCGGCCCGGTACGTCCACCAGCTGTAGTCGCGCTTCTCCGGTTTCACGCCCTCGTAGCCGGCGGCCGGGTGGAAGTGGCGAAACGTGTCGACGTAGCCATGGTCGACGTACTTCTGAAGGGCTTCGCGCTCGATGGGCAGGAAACCGGTGACACCCTCGTTTTCCTTTGGCCGCGCAATGTCGATCTCGGTGAGCGCCGTGTTCCAGTCGCCCGAAATGATGAGATTTTTGCCCTCGGCCCGCTCTTCCTCGAGGACGTGCAGCAGCGTGTCGTAGAACTCGAGCTTGAACTCGAGGCGCTCGGGATCCGGGCCGTCCTCGCGCTGACGCCCGTTGGGAAAGTAGATGTTATAGAGCGTGAAGTCGCCGTGCTCGGTGACGATCACGCGTCCCTCGCCGCGCTCGAACGGGACGCCGCGCGTGACGAACAGCGGCTCGGTCTTGCACAGCGTCGCGACACCGCTGTAGCCCTTGCGCTCGGCCGAGTGCCAGTAGGCGTGGTAGCCGAGCTGCTCGATGCGCTCACGGTCCTTGTTCGTGAGCTGGTCCTCGGTGGCCTTCGTCTCCTGGACGCAGAGGATCTCCGGGCTCGTCTTCTCGATCCAGTCGAGCAGCCCCTTCTTGATGCATGCGCGGATCCCGTTGACGTTCCAGGAGATGATCTTCACGGCGAGGTCAGCATCGCCACCACCCGGTCTGCAGTGCGCCGTGAGAGCTCACGGACACCGTCCTCGTCGAGCGTCGCGACCGGATGGGGGAGCCAGACCATCTCGTAATCGGGCATGCCGAGCAAGCGAGATTGTTCCACCGCCTCATCGATGAAGGCGTCGGTGCCGATGTTGACGGCAGGGACCCCCGCCTTCTCGAACCGGACGACGTCGTGCACACTGCACGACACGCACGATCCTCAATCAGCCAGGGCTTCGATGACGGCATCGCTGCCGCGGATCACTTCGTCCACCATCTCGGTCGGCGCTGGGCGCGTGAACGTCGGCTTCTGTGCGCGGCTAACGCTCGCGCCATGCTCCTCGGTCAGCAACCGCTCGAGCTCGTCGAGGAACTCGGCCGACTTCGGCTTGGAGATCGAGAGCAGGGTCACGCGGCGTCCCGCAAGTGTGTCCAGACGTCGCGCGCGCGGCACGGCCTCGAGCACGCGATCGTCGAAAGGGCTGATCAGATCGTCCATGGGAGGTTCTCCTTCAACTACGCTCGTGTTTCATGCGGCCCTGACGGGCCTGGTGACCATGCTGGAGCCGAGGCCGTAGCCGACCCACGGCGGCAGCACCGCGGAGAACCGACCCGCCGCTCCGCCGGTCACGACGATGATCACCTCGTCGGGGATCGACCACTTGGCGAGCACCTCTTCCGGCTTCATCGCGGCCGTGAACGGACCCTGCTCGCCGCCGCCGGCGAGCAGCTCGGCGACGGTCTTCTTCGAGCCCTCGAAGATGCGCTCGGCGACATCGCGCTTGCTCCAGCCCGCGGCGGCGAACGTGGCCGCGTGCTCCGGCGAGATCACGAACACCGTCTCGGCTGCGACCGGATAGACGTGCGGCGAGAACGCTGCCGCACCGGCCAGCGCGATCGTCTTCGCAACCGTTTCCGGGTCGCGGCTGTAGTGATCCGACACCGAGAACGGCGCGTCGCCGGAGAACACCGTGACCGTGCTCACGCCAGGCTCGAAGCCGCGCGTGACCGACAGCGGCTCCCACGGGCTCGCCTCCTCGTTCTCGGCGAAGCAGAACGAGATCTTCCCCGGCTGGCCGAGCGCGGAGCGATCCAGCGTGCCGGGCCGGCCCTGGCCGGTGAGCCCGGATACCAGGCGCAGCGCGCGACCGATCGTCGCGTTGGCGCGGTTCCAGCCGCCCATCGCGTTGATGCCCGAGTTCATCTCGATGGTCTCGCGCACGGGGCCGTTGACGATGAACACCGCGCCCGTGGTGTGGGTCGTGTTCGTCATACCGTGAAGGTTGAACGCCGGATCGAGCATGGCCTCGGCGCCCGCCAGAACGACGTCGAAGTAGTCGGACCGACAACCGGCGAGCACGGCGCACACGGCCAGACGCTCCAGCGTCAGCTCACCCATGCCGGGCGGCACCGGACCGAGTGAGCGAGCCCCCTTGTGCGCACCGAGCATTCGACGAACGCGCGGACGCGTCGGAGGCACGACCGGGAGGCCGTCAGTCCATCCGCGCTCGAACATGTCCTCGAGCTCGTCGAAACCGGCGCTCCCCTCGGCAGTATCGGCACCGGCGCCCTGCAACTCGACGGGCAGTGTGTTCTTCGCGCCGCAGCCGGGCTTGACCAGCGGCGGCTCGCTCGTGATGTCCACGGTTCCGCCTGCTCCCGCGTCGTCGAGCACTCGCCGCGTGATTCGCGCGTAGTCGTCGCGGCACCAGCCCTCGACCGCGTCCAGGACCATTCCATCGCGGCCGACGAGAAACGCCGTCGGCACGGTGCGCACGCCGAACGAATCGGCGGTGGCGAACGGTGGGGCCTCGGCGAGCGCGGCGTAGCGCGCTCCGCAGTCGCGCATCGTCCGTGCGGCCACCGACACGGGGTCCTGATGAACGGCGGTCAGACGGACGCCGGCACCAGCGAGCGCCTCGCGCAGCGGCTCGAGGCGTTCGAGGGTCAGACGCGACGTCGGGCAGTCGCGCTCGACGAAGACGAGCAGCGCGCCGCCGTCCTCGATGAGGTCGGCGAGCGACGTGGACCCACCCCCCACCGCGGCGAGATCGAAATCGGGGGCACGTTCACCGGGATCGAGCACGGCGTGATCTTGGCCCGCCCGACGCGGGTCGGGTCAACCCAGCCCACGCCCACGCCCACGCCCGCGCCGAGCTCGGCGCGGGCATGGGCGACGGCTGTCACGACCGCGCCTCCCGGTGTATCGTGCCGACCGCCACGCGGATCGTGCCGGCATCCAATGAACCGCCCCGAGAAAACACTGATCCTCAAGGGATCCGAGGTGCGCTCGCTGCTCGATCCCCGCGCCGCGATCGAGGCGGTGGCGGGCGCGCTGGCGAGCCATGCCCGCGGCGAGACGCAGATGCCGTCGAAGGTCTATATCTCGATGCCGGACCTCGACGGCGACTTTCGCGCCATGCCGGTGCGCATCGGCGAGCGCGCCGGCGTCAAGTGGATCAACGCCCATCCACACAACCCGGCTCGACACGGTCTGCCGTCGGTGATCGGCGTCTTCATCCTGAGCGATGCCGTGACGGCGCGACCGCTGGCGATCATGGATGCGACGGGTCTGACCTCCGTGCGAACGGGCGCAGCGGCCGCGGTGGCGACGCGCCATCTCGCGCGACCCGACGCAGCAACGCTGGGGATCGTCGGCTGCGGCGCCCAGGCAGCGAGCGTGATCGAGTCGCATGTCGAGGTGATGCAGCCGAGGGAGAGTCACGAGAGCGGCGGGATTCGCGAAATCAGATTGTACGACGCCTGCGAGGATGCCGCCCGACGGCTCGCCGGAGAGCTCTCGCATCTACCGTGCGTCGTCAGTGATCTCCGCGGTGCCGCTTCGGCCGATGTCGTCTGCACCCTCACCCCCTCGCGAACTCCGTTCATTCGAGCCGACATGCTCCGGGCTGGCTGCCACATCAACGCCATGGGCGCCGACGCCCCGGGCAAACAGGAGCTCGAAGCCGGGGTGCTCGCGACAGCCCGCATCTTTCTAGACGACGCCGAGCAGGCCAGAGAGAGCGGCGAGGTCAACGTCCCGCTTCGCCACGGCCAGCTGGCGCGCGACTCGATCGCCGGGACGCTGGGCGACGTGGTCGCGGGCCTCGTGCCGGGACGCGATGGGGCCGACCTGACCGTGTTCGACTCAACAGGCCTGGCCGTTCAGGATCTCGCGGTCGCGAATCTCGTCTACGAACGCGCTGTGGAACGCGGGCTCGGCTTGGGGATCGACCTCGTCGACGAAATCTAGCCCTCGGCGGGGCCTCCGCGTTCTCACCGCACGTTGACTGCGTGGAGCACGGAGACTACACCGCGCCTTGCATCTGGGAGGAAGCAGACATGAGCACCGACGGAACTCACTCGAACGGCCACCGCACTGGTAACGACCACGCGGCGGACGGCCCCTTCCCACGCTCGCGCAAGGTCGAGGTGGTCGACGGCGAGATCTCGGTGCCGGTGCGCGAGGTGAGCCTCGACGGCGGCAACCAGCCGATCCGGCTCTACGACACGACCGGACCGCAGGGACACGACGCCGCATCGGGACTGCCCGCGGCGCGCGAGGCCTGGACCGAACGGCGCCGGGGCGAGATCGGCGCGCGCTTGCATAGCGGCGGCACAGTGAACTTCTCGCAGATGCACTGGGCCCGCACCGGCGAGATCACCGAGGAGATGCGCTTCGTGGCGCTGCGCGAGCAGGTCACACCCGAGTTCGTGCGCGACGAGGTCGCGGCCGGCCGCGCGATCATCCCGGCCAACATCAACCATCCAGAGCTCGAACCGATGATCATCGGGCGGAAATTTCTGGTGAAGATCAACGCCAACATCGGTAACTCGGCCGTCACGTCCTCGATCGACGAGGAAGTCGAAAAACTGCGCTGGGCGATCCGCTGGGGCGCCGACACGGCCATGGACCTGTCGACCGGCCCCGACATCCACCGCACCCGCGAGGCCATCATCCGCAACTCTCCGGTTCCCGTCGGCACCGTCCCGGTCTACCAGGCCCTGGAAAAGGTAGACGGCGTGCCCGAGGACCTCACGTTCGAGATCTTCATGGAGACGCTCGAGGAACAGGCCGAGCAGGGCGTCGACTACTTCACGATTCACTCCGGCGTGCGGCTTGCGTACGTTCCCCTCACCGCGGGGCGGCTCACGGGAATCGTATCCCGCGGCGGCTCGATCATGGCCAAGTGGTGCCTGGCCCATCATCAAGAGAACTTCCTCTACACGCGCTTCGAGGAGATCTGCGATCTCATGAAGCACTACGACATCTCGTTCTCTCTCGGCGACGGGCTGCGGCCGGGATCGATCGCCGACGCCAACGATCGCGCCCAGTTCGCCGAGCTCGACACGCTCGGGGAGCTGACGCTCAAAGCCTGGGAGCACGACGTTCAGGTCATGATCGAGGGGCCGGGTCACGTGCCGATGCACCTCATCCAGGAAAACATGAATCGGCAGCTGGCCGTGTGCCATGGCGCCCCCTTCTACACGCTCGGCCCCCTCACCACCGACGTCGCACCCGGCTACGATCACATCACCTCGGGCATCGGCGCGGCCATGATCGGCTCGATGGGCTGCGCGATGCTGTGCTACGTCACGCCCAAGGAGCACCTCGGTCTGCCGAATCGCGATGACGTCAAGCAGGGCGTGATCGCGTACAAGATCGCAGCGCACGCGGCCGACCTGGCCAAGGGGCACCCGGGAGCACGCGCCTGGGACGACGCGCTGTCCAAGGCGCGCTTCGAGTTCCGCTGGGAAGACCAGTTCAACCTCTCGCTCGATCCGGAAACGGCGCGCGAGTACCACGACGAGACGTTGCCGGCGGAAGGGGCAAAGGTCGCCCACTTCTGCTCGATGTGCGGGCCGAAGTTCTGCTCGATGAAGATCACCGAGGACGTGCGGCGCTACGCCGCCGAGCACGGATACGGCGAGGACGAGGCCGTCGAGAAGGGCCTCGAGGACAAGGCGCAGGAATATCGAGATTCGGACGTCGCTGTCCCCTGACCGCGCATCTTGCACACCGCGGGCCGGCCGGTAGCATGGCGCGATGTCTGAAGTCAGCGCCATCTACCACCGGACCAAGGAAACCAACGTCTACCCGCTCGGCGGCGACCGCTTCCTCATCGAAGCGTTCCTGCAGGACGAGGTCCACGACGTCCACGCCGAGGTCGAGATCGAGTACCCCTCGCTCGAGATCCTTGCCGCACGCTCCGAGGTGCGAAACGGCCCGTTCACCAGCGTCTGCAACATGACGCACCCGAACATCGAGGAGCTCGTCGGGATGCGTGTGGGGCGCGGCTTCACGCAGGAAGCGCGCAAGCGCGTGGGCGGCCGCGGCGGCTGTCATCGTGTCTCCGAGCTCGTCGTGGAAATCGCGCAGGCGGCCTACCAGCTCCACTTCGTCCGCTATTTCCAGAGCGTCCCGAAGGAGGTCCGCGAGCGCGAGGACGTGCCGAGCGAACGCCACCGGGGCGTTCTCGAGACGATTCCCGGCATGCGCAACACCTGCTTCTCCTACGACGTGGAGCACGCGGACCTGATCGCCGAGCATGCCAGTCCCGTGAAGCTCAGAGACCAGGACATGCCCACCCGCAAGCTGCCCTGAGCCCGCCTTCGGCGCCGGCCGCGCCGACCGCTCAGTCGGTCAGAGAGAGTCGAGCGTGCGGCGATAGGTCGCCAGGTCGGCCTCGGAGAACAGCACGAAGCGGACGGTCGTGAACGTGTCCGGACGTTCCTCGAGCACCGCGAGCACGGTCGAGAGCGCAACCCGCGCAGCCTCCTCGATCGGGTAGCCATAGATGCCGGTACTGATCGACGGAAAAGCGACGGTGTGAAGGCCGTTGTCGGCGGCGAGTTCGAGGCAGGAACGGTAGCAGGAGGCGAGCAGCTGCGGCTCGTCGCCGACGCCGCCACGCCAGCGCGGTCCCGCCGTGTGGATCACGGCGCGCGCGTGAAGCCGCCCTGCCGTGGTCATGACGGCCGTGCCTGTCGGGCAGCCACCGCGCTCGGCACGAATCAGGTCGCACGCGGCCATGATCGCCGGCCCACCGGCACGATGGATCGCACCGTCCACACCTCCGCCACCGACCAGGCCGGCGTTCGCCGCGTTGACGATCGCATCGACCGACTGATCGGTAATATCGCCGTGCTGCAGCCCGAGGATCCCTACAATCATCCTTCGCCGCCTTGTCTCACGGTGCACGGCCCGTTCCAAGATCGCGGTTCCGGACGCAGCCCTCGCGTTCGATCGGCACGGCTGCGAGAATCCGGCGATGGGCGACGTCGCAGCCGAGCTCGATCGCGATCTGGCGATGCTCGAGAGTGCCGAAAGGGACGGATGCTACGCGTTCCGGACTTGGACGGCCGCGCGCGCCACCGTCGTCGTCGGCCGCGCCGTGAAGATCGATGACGAGGTGCGCGTCGGGTTCTGCCGAACGCAGGGCATCGACATCGTCCGCCG
>SPBQ01000292.1 GCA_004525875.1 Myxococcales bacterium | reverse complement strand
GACGGCGTCCCGGTGACGGTGAGGGTGAGCCACCCCAGATCTACGGCAGCGGTCCGATCGAGCTGGCGTGGACGGTGCTGCCGCTGCTCATCGTGTTCGTGCTGTTCCTGGTAACGACCCGCACGATCGTCGAGGTCCAGAGCGCAGAGCGCCCGCCGAATGCACTGGACGTGACGGTCGTCGGGCGCCAGTGGTGGTGGGAATTCCGTTATCCGGAGCTCGGCATCACGACAGCCAACGAGCTGCACGTGCCCGTGAGCGATCCGGCGGATCGTCTCCCCACCTACCTACTGCTCGAATCGGACGACGTCGTTCACAGCTTCTGGGTGCCGCGTCTGGCCGGCAAAACCGACGTCGTCCCCAATCGCGAGAACCAGATGTGGATCGAGCCGTTCCGGACGGGAACTTACCTCGGCCAGTGCTCCGAGTACTGCGGCACGCAGCATGCGCGCATGCTGTTGCGCGTGATCGTCCACGAGCGCGAGGACTTCGAGCGCTGGGTGCAGGAGCAGAAGCGTGCGCCGGTCGAGGATCCAGCCGTTGCCGCGGGGCGCGACATCTTCTTCTCGACGGCCTGCATCAACTGCCACACGGTCGGAGACTCGGTTGCCGAGGGCCGCTTCGGGCCCGACCTCACGCATCTGATGAGTCGCGAGACCATCGCGGCAGGCGCGGCGCGTAACACGCGGGGGAATCTACGCACCTGGATCGAGGAGCCCGACCGGATCAAGCCCGGCGCGCTGATGCCGGCGATGAAGCTCGACGACGACGACCTCGACCGCCTCGTCGCCTACCTGGCGAGCCTGACATGAGCATCTCCGGAGCGACGATCCGCGACCAATCCACGGCCCGTGCCGGCGGCTCCATCCTCGCCACGCTGCACCAGTGGGTGATGACGGTCGACCACAAGAAGCTCGGCATCATGTACGTAGGCGCCGGCATCTTCTTCTTCGCCGTGGACGGCTCGATGGCCGCAATGATCCGCATCCAGCTCGCGGTTCCGAACAACGATTTCCTCGGGCCCGAGACATTCAACCGCTTGATGACCATGCACGGCACCACCATGGTCTTCCTGGTGGGCATGCCGATCATCGCCGGCATGGCCAACTTCCTCGTCCCGTTGCAGATCGGCGCGCGCGACATGGCGTTCCCGCGCCTCAACGCCCTCGGCTTCTGGCTGTTCTTCTTCGGCGCCCTGCTCCTCTACTTCAGCTACGTCGGCGCCGACGGCCTGTACGGCACCGGCTCGGCACCCGACGTCGGCTGGTTCGCTTACGCCCCACTCACCGAGCACGCGTTCTCGCGCGGCCACAGCACCGACTACTGGATCCTCGCCATCCTGGTCACCGGCTTCGGCAGCATGATCACGTCTGCCAACGTCATCACAACCGTCTTCACGATGCGCTGCGAGGGTATGACACTCGGCCGGATGCCGCTGTTCGTGTGGCTGTGGCTCGTGGTCGCGTTCATGATCCTGATCATCCTGCCGCCGCTCACGGCCGCCCAGGTCATGCTGCTGTTCGACCGTCATCTCGAGGCGACGTTCTTCGACACGCAGGCGGGCGGCTCGGCCGTGCTGTGGCAGCACTTCTTCTGGTTCTTCGGCCATCCGGAGGTCTACGTCCTCATGCTGCCGGGATTTGCCGCCGCCTCCGAGATCATCCCGGTTTTCTCGCGCAAGGTGATCTTCGGCTACCCGATGATGGTGGCCGCCTCGGTCAGCATCGGATTCCTCTCGCTGGGCGTGTGGGCTCACCACATGTTCGTCGTCGGCCTCACGCCGGCGGCCAACACGTTCTTTGCGCTATCGACGATGCTCGTGGGCGTGCCAACCGGCATCAAGATCTTCAACTGGCTGGGGACGATGATCGGCGGACGCAGTCGCTACGCCACGCCGATGCTGTTCTGCACTGCCTTCCTCTTCCAGTTCCTGTGCGCCGGGCTCACCGGCATCATGCTCGCGGCGGCTGCGTTCGACTGGCAGCTGAGCGACTCCTACTTCGTCGTCGCCCACTTCCATTTCGTGCTCATCGGCGGGCTGCTCTACACGATCTTTGCCGCGGTCTACTACTGGTTCCCGAAAGCCACCGGCCGGATGCTCTCCGAGAAGCTCGGCAAGGCGCACTTCTGGCTGTTCACGATCGGCTTCAACCTGACGTTCATACCGCAGCACTTCGCGGGCTTGCTCGGCATGCCGCGCCGGATCTACACCTACGATACCGATCGCGGCTGGGATATCTGGAACCAGCTCTCCTCGTTCGGTGTGATCTTCCAGGCCGCTGCCGTGCTCTGCTTCGTCGTGAACATCCTCTGGTCGCTGCGAAGCGGCGAGCGCGCCGGCGACGATCCATGGGATGCCTGGACGCTGGAGTGGGCCACCACGTCGCCGCCGCCTGAGTACAACTTCGAGACGCTGCCCGTCGTACGCAGCCGCCGCCCGCTGTGGGACCTCAAGCATCCCGAGGACCCGGACTGGAGGCACGAATGAGCTCGACCGCCATCACCGCGGATCGTCCATGGACGCCGCCCTCGCGCGGCCGCGTCGGCATGGCATGCATGATTCTGGCGGAGAGCTCGTTCTTCGCGGTGCTGGTGGTCGCCTACCTGTTCTACATCGGCAAGAGCCTGGCCGGCCCGATGCCGGCCGACGTGCTCGAGTTGCCTATCGTTCCGACTCTCGCGCTGCTCTCGAGCAGCATCACGATCACGCTCGCCGTGCGCGCACTGCAGGCGGGGCGTATCGGTAGTTTCATCGGCGCGTGGGGCGTGACGATCCTGCTGGGTACAACGTTCCTGATCACGACCGGGATCGAGTGGCGGCGACTGATCTACGAGGACGGCCTCACGATCGCGACCAACCTGTTCGGCTCGACTTACTACACGCTTGTCGGGTTCCACGCCGCTCACGTCGTGGTGGGCGTCTCGCTGATGCTCCTGGTACTGGTCCTCGCGCTTCTCGGCTCCGTCAGGCAGGAGCACGGCGAGCGGGTCGAGGTTCTCTCCTGGTACTGGCACTTCGTCGATGTCGTCTGGATCGTCGTCTTCACCGTGGTCTACGTGGTCGGCCGATGACACCCCCTCGAACAGAGCCGACGGCCAGCCCGTCCATCGAGGTGCCCGCGCCGACTGTGTGGCCGTTCTTCGCCGGGCTCGGCATCTCGCTGCTGTTCGCGGGCCTCGTCACACACGTCTTCGTCGCGATCGTCGGCCTCGTCTTCACGCTATCCGCAGCCGTCGGCTGGTGGCGCGAGGTGTTGCCGCAAGAAAGCGTCGAGCACGTCCCGGTGCGGCCGCCGGGCCAGCGCGCTCGCGGAATCGAGCCTGCACCCGGAGCCGTCGCACACCTGACGCTCGGAGAGGCCGGCCACCGGGTCAGGTTGCCCGCCACCGTGCACCCGTACCCGGCCGGCATCAAAGGGGGTCTGGTCGGCGGAGTGGCGATGGCGGCGCTGGCCTGCGCCTACGGTCTGCTCGCCTACGGCAGCATCTGGTATCCGGTGAACCTGCTGGCCGCGACGGCAGTGCCGTCGCTTGCCGAGGCTCCCACGGAACAGCTGATCGCGTTCGACACGACCGGACTCGCGGTAGCGATCATCGCACACGTCCTCATCTCGCTGTTCGTCGGCCTGGTCTATGCGGCCCTGCTACCGACGTTGCCCAGCCATCCGATGATCTGGGGCGGACTCATCGGTCCGCTGGTCTGGACAGGGCTGCTGCACGCCTCGATGGGCGTCATCAATCCCGCCCTGGCCAACCGCATCGACTGGTCGTGGTTCATCGCCTCGCAGATCGCGTTCGGCCTGACGGCCGGCTACGTCATCGCGCGGACCGAAAGAGTGGAGACTCTGCAAACCTGGCCTCTGGCCGTGCGTGCCGGCATCGAAGCGACGGGCGTGAACGACGACGAGGACACGAAGCCGTGAGGGCGCTTGGCCGCACAAGGCTCGCCGACGTCGCGAGCATCGCGCTCACGATGCTGCTCGCATCGATCATCGGCTGCGACGGCATGCCGGGCAAGCCCAGTGAGGCCGATCGGCCGCTCAGGCCGGATGAGATCACGAACTTCGCGACACTCTACGCAACGCAATGCGCCGGCTGCCACGGCGCCGATGGCCGCAAGGGCGCGGCTCGTGCGCTAAACGACGCGAGCTACCTCGCCGTGGCCGACGACGCGGTGCTTGAGTCGGCGATCCGAAACGGCATCGCCGATTCGTTGATGCCGGGCTTCGGATCCGCAGCATCGAACGCGCTGACCGACGAACAGGTG